>JAJYLL010000021.1 GCA_021787735.1 Acidobacteriota bacterium
AGCCCCGCCTGGCCCTGTTGCCTCGCCTGGCCCAGGCCCTGCAGGTGGACCGGCGCCTGCTGGCCCGCTTCGCGCTGGAGAGCCGCGCTCCGGAGTTCTACGCCACGCTGGGACTGGAACCCGTGGAGTTGGCAGAACTCGCATGAGGCCCTGCCGCTTTGGTCTGTCCCGAATCCTGGTTTACGCCGGAAGCCTCTCTGCAGGGTGGCCAGGCAGAACTGAGCCTCTACCCCCTGTGGCGGTCATGAAACGCTGTCAGGGGTTTTATGACCACCTTGCTGGGGGCTTCCAGGCACAGACCGTCACGAGCGAGATGCATCCATGAATAGCTGTAAGGTATGGGTCAAAGAAAAAATCCCAGGATCGCGAGAAGGCCGTCCTGGAGGGTATCCGCGACTCGCTTGGTCAATTGTTTGTGCGCGAGGTGGACGGCGCAGCCGTCGAGCGCTGGTACCGGAATCTGACGGAAGAAAAGAGGCTGGCGCCGGGCACAGTCATTCGCCACTTCAACGTCATGCACCACATGATGAAGAAGGCCGCGACAATCTGGTCCAGGGAAACCGGCATTGACCGGAATCCCGCCGACCAGATAGAAATCCGGCGCCCGGACGATCAGAGGGATCGATATCTCTCCGAAGGGGAAATGCAGCAACTGAAGAGGTGCCTGGACCAGAAAATTTACCACAAGAACAGCCGTTATCGATCCGGCCACAGCAAAGAGATCAACCGAACGTTCTTTCGCCTGCGCCTGATCGTTCTGATCGCCCTCACGTCCGGGATGCGGATGGCGGAGATTTTCGGGCTGCAGTGGTCGGACATCCTCTTCTCAGAAAATGTGATAGCCGTAAGAGCGAAGCTCAAGAAGGGCAAGATGCGTTATGTTCCGCTGTCCCCCGAGCTTGCCCAGGAATTCCGGCGTTTTCCCGCGATCCTAGGGGAGGATCGGATATTCCCTCCGAAGCTGGGCGCAAAGGGTGAACGTCAGAGAGTGGAAAGAAGCTTCCGAACCATTCTTCGGATGGCCGGTATCGCGAACTTTCGCTTTCACGACCTGCGTCACACCTTCGCGTCCTGGTACATGATGAATGGCGGGGATCTGTACGAACTTGCCAAAATCCTCGGGCATTCCAATATCCGCATGACGGAGCGTTACGCCAAGCTGGCAAAGAGCCACATTGCCAGGACTGGCAGTACGGCTCGGGAAATATGGAAAATGATGGCAGGAGGAGCCAGGGAGAATGTTGAAGCTACAGCTTGAAAGTTCCCCTATTGTTCCCCTGGCCGAAATCTGATGAAACTGCTGATTTGTAAGTGATTGATAAGAATGGTGCCGCGGGACGGAGTTGAACCGCCGACGCCAGCCTTTTCAGGGCTGCGCTCTACCACCTGAGCTACCGCGGCAAGCAACAAACATTTTCAGATGGATTCGCGGTTCTGTCAAGAAAGCGTGTTGATGTATGTCAAAGCTCTTTAGAAGTGTCCCCTTTTTGTGGTTCTTGTTTTTTTCTCTCTTTCTTTGGTTTTTTGTTTCTGTCTTTCTCGTGGGCCTTGGCCGGAGCGAAGCCCTGCGAGCCCGCAGGGCGAGCGTTTAGGGCGCAGCCGAGGGCAAGCCCCACGACCGCTGCGTGGCGACGTAGTGCGGCATAAAGTGTGTAAAGAAGGAAGGCAGAGAGGGCGGTTGAGGACCCCTGAAGTGATATAAATCTTTTGCTGGAAGAAATGAAATCACCGAGGAGGACAACCGCCGTGCTGAATATTACCACGGAAGTCGTAGGATTGAAGGAGAAGAAGACAGGGTGGCCGGAAAAGTAGGCCAGTTCATTGCAGCGCTACTTACTGGAGAAGATTCGGACGTGAATCAACGGGCTGCTGGAAGCGGAGCGGGAGGCTGATGTGAACAAGATTTTCTACGCCCCTAACCAGGCGGCGGCCAGAACAGCCTGTTTCGCCCTGAAAGACCGCTGGGGCCGACTGTTTCCCACCGCCGTAGGCGTCATCGACAAGGATCCGGATTCGTTGCTGACGCTCTTTCAGTTCGATGCCACCTACTGGACGGTGTTGCGAACCACCAGTCCCATCGAGAGGCTCAACAAGGAATTCAAGCGAAGAACCCGAGCCATGGAAGTCCCTGGAGGCGAAATCTCAACCTATCGCTGTTTGGTTTATGTCGCTGAGACCATCGAGTATCGCTGGAGCTTTCATCCGCTCTCTCAATGGTCCACCGTTTACACACAAATTGCCGCTTGACCCCGCTTCCACAACCGCTTCGCCTGCCGGTAGCTCACCCGCATCAACTCCGCTGCGTCCACCAGCCGCAACTGCCTGCTCTTCACCCTCGCCAGTACCTCCACCCGACTCAACTTCCTCTTGCTCATTTCTGTTCCCCCCAATCTGACCACCTTCCAGAGGTCTTATTAGGGGACATTTCTATCGAGCTCAAAAGGGGACATTATCATCGAGGTACAACAGGAAGCGCGTTGATTGGGTAACAGGCGCGTGCGGAAAATGGCTCGCGACAGTGTCTCGTTGGCCTCCGCATGCTCCAACGTCCAATCGCATCTAGAGGGCCGTCCAATCGATCGGACCCAGCAGGACGAGCCCCTGGGCATCCCCTCCAGGATTGATCAAGCCCGGAACACACAACAGCGTCTTCTTACAGAGGCTTCTGAAAGATCTGGCTTCCCGCCGGTAGCACTGTGAGTGCACCGAATCGCGCCGCCTTCTCGCTCAAGAGTTCAGTCCAGGGACACTTTGAGCGCCAGGGCCTGGTTGGTCGTGTGCTCAGTCGAAACCGGAATCATCGTCGTCTGGACGGATTGGGCAGCGGCGGCGCTCACCAGGGCCGCGTGCTCTTCTCGCATGAAAACCAGCTTCGATACTCCCGGCACGGCATCGACGGTTACAACATCTCCCAGGCAGACCTGCTGGGTAGCCATCAGGTTCGAGAGCGGAAAAACCAGGTGACGCTCGATCGCCCGTTTCAGATGGCGCGCGCCGCTCTTGGGGTCCGTCCCTTCCCGCAGAAGCAGGTCACGCGCCGACCGGGTACACTTGAACACAAACTGGTTGCCCGGCGCTGCGGCGATAATACGCTCCTGCACTTTGGCCAATTCGATGTCGAGAATCTTTTCCAGATGTTCTTTTCGCAGCGACCGGAAGACAATCACCTTGTCAATGCGGTTCATGAACTCGGGAGAAAATTTCCGCCGGGCGGCCTCAACGGCCACGCGGTAGATCTTGTGGTCCAACTCTTTGGTGTCCGTCGGTGATTCGGCGGAAAAACCCATTCCACCACGCATCAGCTTTGAAACCTCATGCGAGCCCAGGTTCGACGTCATGAAAATGATTGAGTGCGAAAAATCCACGCGCCGGTTGTCACCGAGCGTCAGCGTGGCTTTGTCCAAAATTCCCAGCAGCAGATGCCACAAGGCGTCTGAAGACTTCTCAATTTCGTCGAAGAGGATAAATGAAAGCTTCAGAGTATCGGTGTAGTGCGCCTCCAGTGCGTCCTGGGTGATCAGCGGCTGCGTTTCGCGGTGGCCCAGATAGCCCGGCGGCGAGCCAATCAGCTTGGCAATCTCGTGGCTGTGCTGGAACTCCGCGCAATCGATTTTGAGAACGGCGTTCGGGCTCCCAAACAACAATTCGCCGGCTGCCTCTACCAGGCGCGTCTTGCCGGAACCCGTTGGCCCCAGGAACAGCAGGTTCGCGAGTGGCCGTCCCTGGACCGCCAGCCCGGCCTTGTAAACCTGGTAGATTCTTGCCAGCCGCCGGATCGCCCGGTCCTGGCCCACCACGCGCTTTATCAGCGCACGCTCAAAGTCCTTCACTTCAGGGCTGTGAAGTGTAGGATCCAAAAGCGTTTGAGATTGAAACATTCCATTTACCTCCCTGCCCTACTTGGCGTAAGGCTGTGCTTTTCCCCGGCGCAGTTGGTTCAACTTGACGTCCAAAGTGGCTCGAAGCAATTTCAGGCTTGATGTCAATTGCCCCACCAGTTCACGATCGTGAGTCATAGCAAGAACCGGCAAATGGAGGTCACCAATGTCGAGATGGAGGTTGCGAATGCTGGCCAGCAACTCGCGGAGTTGGCGCGAATCATTTTCAAAAGGCCGAACCAGTTCCTGAGAAGCTTTCTTCCTCAGCCCTTTCCAGTCAATTTCCACAAAAGGATGCTGGGATGTTACGCCCCGAATAATGTCATCGCTGATGCGCGGCCGGCGACCCAGTTTGGCCAAGTGAATCTGGCGGACGCGACCGTCCTGCCGCACATTGTGAACCAGATAATACGACTGTCCTCTTTTTCTGATAAAGGCCATGCGTATCCCCGCACACGCTAGGTAGTGTACACTTTACCACTACACATACAGTTAGACGCAAATAAAAAATTGTGGTTACGTTGATAAGATTTTTTTTGGACACGGCCGACTTTCGGCTTGAATGATGGGCCTGCCGTAATCCACTGTAGCCCAGTTAGTTAAGCCGCCAGACTTCCGGGCGGCCCGGAAACTGCATTCGCAGGGCAGGTTTCTGAGTACCTTAGGGGCGTGACGAAAGTCACAGCCGGAGGTTAAGGCATCGACTAGGCTTTACTTTTACGGGAGAGCTATGGGACTCGAAATCCATCCCGAAATTTCGACATCCGCCCCGGTTGTCACCACTGATCCCCACCTGCCGCAACCGGCGTCCCGAAAGCGGAAAAAGAAGCTGGTCCGCCGAAACACTCACGACAACTCTCAGAAGATTCGGCACGGTCTTCAAGCTGTATTTCTGCTTTTGAACGTGTGGCTTGGCGCACAGTTTTACCTGTGGGTACGGCAGTTTGAAGTGCCGGGCTCGTCGCTGTCGGTCCCGCGCCCGACGGGGGTGGAAGGCTGGCTGCCCATCGCTGGGTTGATGAACCTTAAATATTGCCTTGCCAGCCGCCAAATCCCAGTCATCCATCCTGCTGCAATGTTTTTGCTGCTGACTTTCCTGTCCATGGCTTTTTTGTTTCGAAAGGCATTCTGCAGCTGGCTCTGCCCGGTAGGAACAATCTCTGAGTATCTCTGGCTCGCGGGCCGAAAAATGTTCGGGCGCAACTTCCGCATTCCCCGATGGCTCGATATCCCCCTGCGCGGGCTCAAGTACCTGTTGCTGGGGTTCTTTGTCTGGGCAGTGGCCGGCATGTCGGCAGGGGCAATCGAAGGCTTCATGCACTCACCCTATGGGCTGATCGCGGCGGTCAAGATGCTGGACTTTTTCAGGTTCATGAGTGCTACGGGGCTTGTTGTGATCAGCCTGCTGGTGGTTGCTTCTGTTCTCGTTGAGAACTTCTGGTGCCGGTATCTTTGCCCTTACGGAGCGCTGCTCGGGCTGGCCTCGCTTTTCAGCCCACTCCACATCCGGCGCAACGCCGATGCGTGTATTGACTGCGCCAAGTGCGCCAGGGCCTGCCCGTCAGCTTTGCCCGTGGACCAACTGGCAAGTGTCCGCTCAGCCGAATGCACGGGCTGTCTGGCGTGCGTTTCTGTCTGCCCGGCCGAAGGCGCGTTGGCCATGTCACTGCCCCAAATGCTGGAGTCAAGAAGGAAGCGCCGTGGTTTGCCCGCCTGGGCCATGGCCACTGGGATTGCGCTACTCTTCCTGGGGCTGGTCGGCTTCGCCAAAGTCACCGGCCACTGGAATTCTCCCGTGCCGAACTCCGTCTACCATCAACTTATCCGGCACGCCGGTTCCGTCGAACACCCCATGCCCTGAGGCGAAACGGCCTTCTTGCGCCCGCAGTCATCTGAAACAGGCGGAACCGGACGACTGGCACAGCGGTTTCACCCGATTCCGAACGCCACCCTTGCCAGGCGCGTGCGCCGGATGATGACTTCGTAGATTCCCAGGGTGAGCAACATTGAAAGCACGCAGACAAGAAGCCATCCGGCCATAACATTCAGCTTCCATTTCGCAACCAGGAGACCAACGGCCAAAATGACGGGCTGGTGGAAAACATAAAAGGGCAGGACTGCTTCGGTAGCGTATCGAATCGGGGCGTTACCGAAACTGAGGAAGCGGACTCCCAGAGTCAGGATATAGAGCAGCCAGGCCCAGGCACTCACACTCCAGAGAACCTGGAATATCAAAAAGCCGGCGGAATAGCTGGGCTGCTGCTGCCAGACCCCGACAAAGCCGGCGTAACGGGCAAACGCCAGGGCCAGAAAAGAGGCAACTGCCACGATCAAAATGCGCTGTCGCTGTTCTATCAGGGTGTGCAGGATCCGCGCGTCGGCGTAAAGCAGGTAGCCGTATAAAAAGAAGAGAAGCCATAAGCAGAAGTCGGCCGGACCAAGATATTCAGGGAAGGCTGCCCTCAACGCGCACTGCACAACCACAGGCGGGATCGCCCACAAAAGCAATCCCCAGACACTATTGCTCCGCGCAGCAAGCCAATCGACAAAGTCCCGGCCTGAGGGAGAGTTGCGCAGCGCAGCAAACACGGGAAGCGCCAGCACGGAATAGACAAAAAGGAAACCCAGAAACCACAGGTGGTAACCGAGTCCTTCAAACAGCCACGCCAGGCTCCATCGCGCCGCATTGAGTTGAGCACTGAAGAATTCAGCATAGAAATCGATCCAGGAGCCTTGGAAGGACCGCGCTACGGGCGAAAGCAAAAATGCCTGTAAAGGGCTCAACAACAGGGCCCCGAAGATAAAAGGCAACATCAGGCGCTTGAACCGGCGCCGAACGAATTCACGAGGCGAGTGCCGTTCCAACGTGAATCGAGTGGCAGCACCGGCAACCAGGAAAAATAGCGGGATCAGCCAGAGCCCTACAAAGCCCGAGCCGAGGTCCACCCAGGCACTCCGCTGGGCGTTCCTGATGTCCCAGTACTGCCCGTTGAAAAAGCGTGCGCCATGGTAGAAAAACACCACAAGGACTGCCAAAACCCTCAGCCAATCCAGTTCATAACGGCGCTTCACGGCGCGTGGTGTATCGCTATAAGCAGGTTGCATCGTAAGCTCTACACAAACCATATGCCGCCAGCCCGAGCGGGTCTGTGATCATAGCCACGTTGCAAAGTGACAGCATCCCCTATCCCTGAGGAGCGGCTCTGGGTCACCTGGGACCTTTGGGGCAGGGCTTCACCCCCATCGGAATGCCGCCTCCCGGAAAATGACGCGGAGAACATGGGCTCAATCTAATTCAATAAGCACCTGTTCTTAGCACGAGCCGGTGAATTCAAGTAGAATGCCTGTCGACAACGAGTCCCGACTGCGGACCTGCCCGAACCCGTACTGACGGCCGGGATTGCTCAACGGATTTACCAAGCCAGAAAGAAGCGAATCATGAGAATCATGAAAGACAACCTGGCAGGGAAGGCACTTGCGTCCCTGTTTGTCGCGGTGGCCCTGCTGGTGGCCCCGGCGGGAATTGTTCACGCTCAGGAAGCGTCGTCGCCGCAGAATTCGGTCTCCGTCGTGACCGGCAAGAATCAGGGCCTCGTCGTTGCCTTTGCGGCGCACCAGCTTCAGCGATATCTGGAAGAAATCACGGGCAACGATGTGACCCTCGGCGATGTTTCCGCGAAGCATCGGATTTACGTCGCAGAAATACCGGCTGGTGCGTCGGCCGCCGAGGCGCAAAAGCTCCGTGACGATTTGAGCAGCCTGAAGCAAGACGGCTTCATCATTCGCAGCGTTGGGCCGGACATCGTGCTGCTGGGCAAAGGCGACCGCGGCGACCTTTACGCCTGTTACGCTTTCCTTGAGCGCCTGGGAGTGCGCTGGTATTTCCCCGGCAGCAGGAACGAGGTTGTCCCTCACGAGACGCTCAATTGGAATGAAACTTACAAAATTTCCGAGTCGCCCGCTTTCCGCAAACGAATCCTTTTCTACTGGCCTAACAACTACTCATCAGTTGAAGACTGGATCGATTTCGCCGCGAAGCTGCGCCTGAACTGTATCATGTTCCACTACACGTGGCCGGCGCGAGACTGGTACATCAACCTTCGGCCACAACTCCAGCCTGAGCTCGCAAAGCGTGGTTTCGAAATCGAAGTGGGAGGCCATTTCCTGTCAAGCTTTCTTCCGCGGGACCTGATTAAGGTCCACCCGGACTGGTTTCGGATCGACGAGAACGGCCGGCGGGTGAACGATTACAACCTCGATCCCTTCAACTCGGATGCGCTCAATTACGTTGCGTCCGGCGCGGTGAACTATCTTCTGAAGATGCCGGAAGCGACTTTATTCCACCTGTGAGCGGACGACATCAGCGGCGGCGGCTGGAGCCACGATCCCGGCAAGGAGCAATACACGCCTTCCGACCAGGCACTGCTGGTGTATAACGATGTCATCAGCCGGCTACGGAAGAAACTGCCTGATGCCAGGCTGTCATTTCTTGCCTATCATGACACTGTGTTTCCTCCTCGCCTTGTGAAGCCTGCGCCCGGCATTGTCTTCTTCTACGCCCCGCGCGAGCGCTGTTATGCTCACGCGCTTGACGACCCCGCCTGCCCATTGAACCGGCAATACAGCAAAGCCCTCGAGAAAGCCTTGCCCGAATTTAACCGGACCGACGCCGAAGTCTTTGAGTACTACACGGACGAAATCCTTTTTCAGAACCTGACCGATCCGCCACTCCCCGGCGTCATCAGCCAGGACGCGCGGTACTACCACCGGCTAGGCATCTCCGGCGTGGGATCGCTAATGACGAATACCAGCAATTTCACCACGCCCATGACGGACATGTTTCTCTACGCCGAGGCCCTGTGGAATCCTAATCGTGATTTGTGGAAGTCGCTTGACGAGTATGCAGCGGTTTACTTTGGCAATCCAGGGCTGAAAGATTATTTCAGGAAACTGAATCTCGGACTTAAGGACGTGCTGAAAATCTGCCCATATCAGCATCCCGGCGACGCGTGGGACTCGCTGGGAATCGATCGTGAAAGCGACAGCGCGCTCGAGTTTCGCGTCCGGAACCTTCAGGCAGCCGTGACCGGACCGCTCGAAAAGGCTGCTGATCTGCTGAATCAGGCCGCGCGATCCGGCAGCAACGGCGTCTATCGTGAACGCATGGCAGGCGAGCAAAAATCCATGGACTTCACCTTGCGCCAGGTCACGCTCTATTACCATCTTCTGAAAGGCGAACTGCTCTACCGCCAATGGAAAGTGCGGCACGATCCCGAGACCGGAGTGGCGCTCGGAACCGAACTGGCGCTTGCGCGCTACCAGTGGGAAAGGCAGAATGAATTTGCCTCCCGCGCCGGTCTGAAAGGCAGGCTCCTCATCCCGGATCCCGAGGTCCTGAGTAGTCGGTGGAGCGAATTGGTGCGGCAGGTTGCACACCCGTCGCCCAATGTGGTGGAAAACGATCCCGGCGGCTATTCCATGGACACTCTTTTTGAACACCTGCAGCGGGGTGTCGCCGGCACCATCATTTCAAGTGACTGGGGTTCGGTGGCCGTGGTGTGGACTGACCTTCCGGCTTCCAAACATGCCTTGGAGCCTGGCGGGGAGGGGCTTGTGTGGCTGGACGAATTCGGCTGGCCGCTGAATAACGGCTCGCTTGATTTGTATACGGAGCCGGTAGTGGTCAGCGCCGAAGGCATGCCAGCCGACAAGTTCTTCGATGCGCTGGCCGCGAGCCAGCGGTAGAACAACGCCGGCCCAAACGAGGACACTGCCACAGGCTCCCGCCACCTTCACACAAGTTGTCAGTCCGATATTGAAGATGGTGCAGGGTCAGCGGGGCGCAGCTTTATCAGCAGATAGGACTCCGGCAGCTTTCATCTGTTCCATGATGGTGTGGATCCTGGGAGCAAAGCGACCTTCTGGTTCTTTGCGAAGATATTCCTCCATCTCGCCGTAAGCGTCGTCGTACTTCGATTCCCGAAGGTAAACGTCAGCCAGTTTGACGTACAGAAGCGAAGGCGGCGTCTTGTTAAGCATGGACACTTCACGCAACTCTTTTTCGGCCTCGGTGTAATTCTTCATGCCATAGCAGGCGATCCCCATCTGAAAATGGAACTGCCACGCGTCAGGCGAACGTTCCAACCCTTGCCGTAGGATCTTGACGCTCGGCGCGTATTGCCCTTTGGCGTTCAACAACTGGGCCAGCCTGACGTAGGCATTCAGAAGCGTGCCATCGCACTGGATCGCCTTTTGGAGTCTCGTCTCAGCCTCAGCAGATTTGGTCTTCTGGATGATCAGAACGGTGGCCAGGTCCATCTGCGCACGCGCATAGCACGGGTACTCGCGTATAGCTTGCTCAAAGTAACGCTGGGCAACAGAGTAATGGTGCTTCTGGAAGGCACGGCTGCCTTTCTGGTATTGCTTTCTGGCACTCTCAGGTACCCGGAGTTCGGCAACTGAAGTAACTGCGCCTTTATTGGGTTGCCCCTTGGGCTCCGGCGTCAATTGAACGTTAATGGTAACGTCGCCCCCACTGTACCGAAGGTCCGCATTCATTTCCGCTGTGCGAAAACCCTTGGCAGTAACCACCATCCGATAGTTGAGTCTCGCCAGGCCATCGATTTCAAAGTGGCCGGCAGAATCGACCGGCTGCGCAGCCACCAACTGGCCAGTGTTGGTCAGAAGGGTGACGGTGACTCCGAAGGGGATTGTCACCCCATTCCGCGTTGTCACCTGGCCACTGAGGGATGCTGAGCGCTGGCAAAATGCGGCAGGCTGGCATCCCAGCAGCAGAGCACCGACCACAAGCGCAGGACCGATGGCCCGCCTCCATGAATCCACCCGGAGTACTTGCATCGGAGCACCTCGCAGAAATGAATTACCGCGCGCAGTCCCCGTTCTTGCTGATGGCTGCGAAACTAAGGAACGATCATTCTTGCCCCTCGTTCGATGAGCATTGAGAAGTTATTGCCCGCGTCATGTTGGAACAAAGCTCGGCTATGGCTGTTCCACCAAGTTCATCTTTCTGATTACTTTGTAATCCCTTCCGGTGCGTCACGTCAAACGGATGTTTTTCGGCAGCCGGCGCGAGGCAGGTAAGCAATCACCATGGCGGCCCCGCAGGCAAGACGAACCATCTGCTCGAACCACGAACGGAGCTTTGTCTGGCCGGAAAAACAGAATTCAGGATTGGGCCGGGTGCGCAATGGGTCTGATTTTGGGAATGATCACCTGCACCAAGCCGAGCGCAATGGGATGCATAGTTCCACAGATGATGAACAACGGAATGTAGGAATGGGTAAACTGCAGAATGTATCCGGCCAGCGGAGCGATGATCATGCCGCCAACCGCGCCCGCCGCTCCGCCGATTCCGACCACGGACGCCACGTCGCGCTTGGGGAAAAGGTCCGACGCCAGAGTAAACACGTTGGCTGACCATCCCTGGTGTGCGGAGGTGGATACTGAAATCAGGGCCAGAGCCAGCCAGACATTTCCGGTCAGGACTGCGGCGATGCCAGCAGGCATGGAGAAGGCGCAGACGGCCATGGCAGTTTTGCGGCCAGCATTCACGCTCCATCCGCGGCGCATCAGAAAACCGGAGAGCCAACCGCCGCCCACGCTGCCAATAATCGCGGCGATGAAGGGAATGGTGCCGAACCACTCAAGCTGTTGAATGCTGAAACCACGCGCCTGCACCAGGTACTTGGGAAGCCAGAAAACGTAGAACCACCAGATGGGGTCGGTGAGGAACTTGGCAATCGTGAAGCCCCACGCCTCGCGGAATCTCAACAAGCGGCGCCACCCGATTTTTGACTCGGGCTCCTCTTCTTCTCCCGGCTCGCGCATTTCGATCTTCTTCAGCTCTTCCAATGACAGCCAGCGATGCAGCCTCGGCGTCTGGTAGAGCAAAAGCCACACCACCATGATGACGAGTGCGAAAACTCCAGTGACAATGAAGGCCGCTTTCCAACCCCAGTGCAACAGGATGGCCCCCACGACGGGGTAGGCGATGACGTTGCCAATGTTGGTTCCGGAGTTGAAAATGCCTGTGGCCAGCGCTCGCTCGCGCTTGGGGAACCATTCCGCCACGGCCTTGATGGAGGCGGGAAAATTTCCGGCTTCGCCTGCACCCAGCATGAACCGCGCGACTCCGAAAGAAAGTACGCCGCGCGCCATCGCGTGGCCAATGGTGGCAAGTCCCCACCAGCCCATCGAGATGGCATATCCGATCCGTGTGCCCAGCCAGTCAACGATACCGCCAGAAATCAGCATAAAGATGGCATAGGCCCACATGAAAGCGGCAATGATCCAGCCATAGTCGGCCTCGGTGATATGGAAAATCTGCTGAAGGTGGGGCGCAAGAATAGCAATGGTGCCGCGGTCAATGTAGTTCACCGTGGAACCGCAAAAGAGCAGGATGCAAATCCACCATCGCAGGTATGGCAGGGTCCGGCGCGGCTGCCCGGGAGATTGAATTGCCGTCGGTTGAGTCGATTCGGCCATGTGGAATCCGGTTGGCGTGGAACGCCGGGCGGGGCGGGCTGCCGCTGCCAAAACGTAAATTGCCCACTCTTGCAAAAAGGCGTTGGTTTCCCAACACGACCCCTCGAATGAATCCTGCCGGAGGAGCCGCTGAAATGTAGAACGGACTCTGTGCTGCAAAACCCGGACGCCCTTGCCCGTGGCGGAAGGCATCATACGCCCGTAAAGAAAGCCTGTCAAAAAATTACCCGCAGAAAAGACCGCGACCCGCAGCCAATGCAGTGCAGGATACCATCGTCCCGAAGCTTAGGCCTTCGACTTTCTGCCAACTGCTGGAAGCCACTATTGCTGCTTAACCCATGCATGCGCTGGATCGTCGCTCCAGGCGCCATAGCGTCGCTCTTCACCCGCCAGCACCCAGGTGTAATGCAACTGGTAGCCCGGCGCGGCCACCACCGGATGATAACCCTTGGGCAATAGGACCGTATCGCCGTCCCGAACGACAAAAACGGTGGAAAACCCTTCGGGATCGCCCGGTTCCGTATAGGTCCAGATGAAGCCAAAGCCCTGCGCGGGCTTGATGCGGAAAAAGTAGACTTCCTCGAGCACGGCCTCGTTCGGAGGGTTCTTCTTGTCGTGCTTGTGCGGTGGATAGCTTGACCAATTGCCCGAGGGGTTCAGCGTTTCACCGGCAAGCAACCGCTCGGCCTGGGTGTTGAGGTCGAGCGCGGAGTAAACATTCCGTTGCCAGTTGTCCCGACCCGCGCGGTTGAGAGTGACGTCCGAGCCCTGCAGCAGGCGCGGAACCGTCGCGGTCCCGGAAGGCGCTGAGAAGATGCCGACATCCAACGCGTTGGAGGTAGCTTTGATTTCAAAGGTCGAGTGCACGGGAACATAGACCATGACCGGCGGGCCGGAGAAGACGTCGGCGCGGCCTCCGGCATTTTCATAGACCTGCTTTTCGCCCTTGCCGCTTTCTATCGAGATCGACGCGGTACCTGAGAAAAGGTCGAGCACATACTCGCGGTCCCCGGTTTTTCCGGAGTGCGACTCTCCGTTTTTCAGTTGCAGACGGGCAAAGTCCAGAAACTTCATAATTCCGGGCGCGACAATCTGCTGATACCTTCCGTCAGCCTTGGCCTTGATGTGGCGTTCCATGCAATTTCTCCTTTCAGGATGGTCAGGGGCACATTAACCTGCGATGAGCCTCAGGCCGTGCAGATTGCTCTGCCCGTCGAACCAGGGCTCATCGTGCCATCAGTGGAACGGGCGGCTCAGCGGCCCGCGGCGTACTTCTGCCACGCTGCAGCGATATCCGCCTGCTTGTCGTCGCCGTGGTGAATCAGGACTCGATAACGCAAGGTAAGACTGCCTCCCGACGGGATTGTGTAGCTGCCGTCAAGCTTGGGATTATTGAAAAACTCCCGCAGCCCGAAGGGATTGACGGCAAACAGCCCGTAACCTCTGGCCATCCACGTTGTGGGATGACGCAGATTGTGAGGGTTGTCGAATATGGCGATGCCGACCTCTTCGCCGTCAACATTTCCATAATAGTCCACCCAGTTCGCCTTCTTGCCCCAGATATCCTTTTCACCTACGCCGCCGTTTGAGTTGACCATCTGTGCCGGCGGTGAATCCAGAGCGTGAACCACGCGGATTGCAAAAGTTCCTTCCTTGGTATCACCAAGCTTGAGCGGACCGTGGCTCGCCCGAAGCGTGAAAGAGCAGTCGATGATCCGGTTGTTCGCGTCCCCTGAAAAAGTATAAGCCTGAACTTCTTCACCCATCGCTTCCCCGTCCGGTTTGACCAGATCAAAGACAGCGCGAATCGCACCCGAATGGCCGCCGCCGTGCATTTCTTCAATCCTGCGGATGACGGTCCGACCTTTGGGCAGATCTTCGCTTGGATAGTAAATGCCATTCACGGTCTGCTGAGCGCGGGTCAGGTTTTTCTCCGCCCAGAAATCGATCTTATTGATGTCACCGTGTCCAAAATACATGGCCCGCTGGTGAGGGTGATCGTGGTCCTCGCCCGGAATGTCGGTAACCATTGGCCAACTCCGCGTCACGATCGTCCCCTGCGCGCTTCGCAGCGGCGAGAGATAGGGCTTGGGAGCGTCAGTGCCGAAATGATAAGTCGTGAATGGATTGCCACCAATCTCAACCGAGATTGCGTCGCCTATTCGTGTGAGCTTAACGGGTTCCTGCCCTCGCAGCAGTATTCCACCCCCAAAGATCATTGTGATGGCCAACACCAGCAACGAGGCAAGTCTCTTGTTTGTCATGAACACATCCTGGATGAAAAGTTCTATCTGGCGATCAACACGGCTCAGTGGTATGCGGACAAACCATCCGACGACGATCGTTAATCGCCTCTCGAGAAAGTGCGAATTCTAACATCAAAGGTGAGGTAGTTCAATCTTGAGCCGACAAGACTAATCCCAACAGCCGGAGAGAGTTTCTGAAAGGCCTGGGAGCTTCTGATGGCCTCAAGCTTTGAAGTGGCTCCGTCGATTGTGGCCCAGTCGTCTTTTTCCAATCCCGTGGGCACTGCTCCGATTTCCTGGCCGGATGGTCAATTCGATGAAGCGCTGGTGGACATTTCAAAACTGGGATACCACGGCATCCAGATGCTCGGCTGGACGGAGCAGGAAGAAATGCGTATTGCCCATTCACGCATGGCTGATCGCGCCACGATTGCATGAAGGGTTTCGCCCGCATGGATACCTGCCTATCGCCCGTTTGAGGTCCGCCATGTATCACGTTGGTCCCGCCGCCCAGAACCGGGGCTCAAATGCTTATCAAGAGTTTTAATTTCAATCTGGTACATAGATTGACAAGAGCCAAAATCGTCTGTTAGTCTCAGTGAGGATAAGAGGGTTCTAATGATCCCGGCAGGCAATCGTGGGGACGTCCCTCGCAGGGCATGAAAGTTCGCTCAAGACAGGCCTGAAGTACTTGTTCGTCTTCGAGCCAAAAACCCTGCTGCCGCTTTGTCCGGTCGCCACTGGCGGCCACTGGGATCGGGGCAATTCGGGTGAACCCGTCAGGCATCTGTGGATGTTCCAGGTTGTGGGGGGGGAAAGCAGTCCAGGAGCAGAACATCGACTGTACCGGCACGTGCGGAATATTTCATCGCGACTATAGCCACAACCTCCTGCCACGAAACAATTCCCGATGGCTTTCACAAGACATTGAGAACCCTTCGTCAATCAGGATCACCGGGGAATATAGTCTGAAAGGTCAAGAGCGATGGACCAAGAGTGAAGGAGTTGTATGGACGAGAATGGAATTACGCCGCTCAATCAACCTCGCAGCGTAGAACGCATCAACGGCCACTACGTGCGGGGAGAAGACATCCTTGATGTCTCGCTTGAAGAATCGCCCCGGCTGCTCGATTACTGGCATATTATTTTGAAACGGCGCTGGGCTGTTCTGACGTGCCTTCTTGTTATCTTCTCAACCGTGGCCATCGGCACATTCAAACAGAAACCCATCTACGCCGGGAGAATCCTGATTGAGATTAACCCGGAAGAACCCCAGGTCCTCAGTTTCCAGCAAATCGCGCAGGCGGGGGCTTCATGGGACTTGCAGAGCTACCGCGAGACGCAATACAAAATCCTGAAAAGTCGTTCGCTGGCAGAGCGTGTGGTGCGCGACCTGCACATTTACCAGTATCCTGAGTTTTACCAGAGCCGCAGTTTTCTCGGGCTGGTTGCCAAGAACCCCGACAAGATCCCTTCTGCATCCGATCCGAACCCTCCGGACCCCAACTCGGAGGCTTACCGTAACAGCGTCTCCAATTTCATGAGTGCTGTGGCTGTCAACCCCATCGAGCGAAGCAATCTTGTTGAGGTTTCATTCTACTCACAAAACGCGGCACTGGCAGCTCGCGTTGCCAATCAGCTTGGCGAAGACTATATCGACCAGAATCTCCAGGTCAGGTGGAATGAAGCCCTTAAAGCCTCGGAATGGCTTTCGGGCCGACTCGTCGAGTTGAAGGTTAAACTCAAGGCATCGCAGGACGCGTTGCAGGCCTATGCGGCGAAGAATTCCATCCTGTTCATTCAGAATGCTGTCAATGCCCAGGCGCAGAGCATGGCCAACGCGCGCTTGGAACAACTTGAGGAGGAGTACACCAAGGCCCAGGCGGACCGTGCCAAGAAAGAAGCCCTCTACAGTCTAGTCAAGTCAGGGAAAGTGCAGGATCTTCCAGGTGTGCTGGATAACAGGCTTATCCAAACCCTGGAAGGCAACCTTTCAGACCTGAAGCGCCAGTATTCCGAACTGACGGCAACCGTCAAACCCAGGTTTCCAAAAGCGATGGCGCTTAAGAAGCAGATTGACACCCTTCAGGCCAATCTCGACCGCCAGAAGGAGGCGCTCACTCAAAACATTTCCCAGGAATATCAGGTCGCACTGGCGCGGGAAAACTACCTGAGTAAGCTGATCGCCCAGCAGGAAGGCCTTGTAGACACCGTCTCAAAGAAGACCATTCAATACAACTTTCTGAAACGTCAGGCAGACACTGACCAGTCACTTTACGACGGGGTGCTGCAGCGAATGAAGGAAGCGCAGGTCGCCGCAGGAATGACCGCCAGCAATATCCGGGTGGTTGACCCCGCTCAAGTACCTGAGGGACCAACCAAGCCCAGGGTCCTGCTCAACCTTGCGGCTGGCCTCATTCTGGGACTCAGCGCCGGAGTTGGCCTGGCGTTCCTGCAGGAATACCTGGACAACACCCTGAAGACCCCAGATGAAGTGGAGTCTCTGTTGCGATTGCCTTCTCTCGGGCTTATCCCGTCAATTCGCCTGAACGGGTCCTCGAAAACTTCCGAGGCCGCCCTTGCGACGCTTAATTCCGGCTCCAATGGTTCATACGGGCTTGCGCTCCAAAAGAATCCCATGGCAGTTGAAGCTTTTCGCTCTTTGCGAACTTCCATACTGCTGTCCGCCAACCCGGTTCCCAAAGTTCTGTTGGTGACCAGTGCGCTTCCTGGCGAAGGCAAGACAACCATCACAGTTAACCTGGGGGCAACCCTCGCCAGCCTTGGCGGCAGAGTTGTCATCGTGGATTGTGATATGAGGCGGCCGTCCATCCATCGCGCAGCGGGTGTAAAAAACAGTCCGGGATTTGTCCCGTGCCTGACAGGCCGTACATCGCTTTCTGAAGCCATCCTGCCAGTAGAGGGAATTCCAAACCTTTCCGTCATCCCCTGTGGCCCCATTCCGCCCAACCCGGCGGAGGTGTTGTCCTCTCCAAAGGCATCGGAACTGCTGCGGAAGTTGCATGAACAGTTCGAGTATGTCCTGGTCGACTCACCTCCAATTTTGAGCGTCGCAGACAGCCGGATCCTCGCCACGATGACCGACGCGGTGATCTTGGTTACGCGGGCCCATGAAACTCCTTATGAGGTTGTTCGCCGGGCACGGTCATTGCTTTACGGGGCAGGCGCGCGCATTCTTGGCGTTGCCCTGAATGACGTTCAGCTGCGCAAGGATGGTTACGGAGGCAGATACAACTACTACGAGCAGTATGGCTACGGGTACAGCAGCGATTATCAAGCCAGCGGGCCGGAAGCATAAGAGAAGCCGGAACTGCATCTGAGTTCTCCGGCAGCCGCCAGAAGTGCCAATACCTTCTGACTACCAAAACTCTTTGATCAGAGTGAGCCCGCAGAATTGGGTTTATCATCTGTCTTGCGAAGATCGGGGCTGTCGCCGTCAGACTGGACTGAAAACAAGTGCGGGCTGAACTCGTGGCGTCCCTGCTCAACATGACTTCCTGGATTTTCAGGTTCGATGGCCCGCTTTGATATTCGGCGACTGGGCATTATAGTGATTCAGTTAACTCTGGGCCAAATGCAAAATTTGAGAGGCCACCCGGCAGCTAAGAGGATACATGCGAATTATCGTCACAGGTGGAGCAGGGTTCCTCGGCAGGCATCTTTGCGCAAAGATGCTCTCCTTGGGACATGAAGTTCTCTGCGTAGATAATCTCCTGACGGGTCGGCGCGAGAACATCGAGGAGTTTGAGCAGAATTCCGCTTTCCGCTTCTTTCTTCACGATGTGACCACGCCATTCGTGCTCGATGGTCCGGTCAATGCGGTTGTGCATATGGCCTGCCCGGCAAGCCCCCCTGACTATCTTCGATATCCCATTCAGACTCTGGAGGTAGGCACCATCGGAACCCGCAACATGCTGGAGTTGGCCCGGGCAAAGGGCGCGCGTTTTCTGCTTACGAGCACTTCAGAAGTTTATGGCGACCCAACGGTCAATCCGCAATCCGAAGAGTACTGGGGCAATGTGAATCCCATCGGGCCCCGCAGCGTTTACGATGAGTCAAAACGGGCTTCAGAAGCGCTGACCATGGCGTACCGCCGGGCGCACGGTCTGGACACGCGCATTGCAAGAATTTTCAATACCTACGGCCCATGGATGCGGCCGGACGACGGGCGCGTTATTTCCAATTTCGTCATGCAGGCCTTACAGGGAAAAGAACTCACCATCTACGGCGACGGAAGCCAGACGAGAAGTTTCTGCTACGTGACCGACCTGGTCGAGGGACTTGTCCGCATGTTGCTGGCGGAATCCGATTCCGGTGCAGCGGGCGCTTCGGGTAGCGAATGGGGGATCAACTATCCGGTGAACCTGGGCAATCCGAGAGAAGAAAAGGTCGTTGATGTTGCCCGGATTATCACGCAGATGACAGGAAGTTCAAGCCCGGTAAAGTTTCATCCTTTGCCGACCGATGATCCGAAGCTGCGTTGCCCGGACATCTCCCGCGCGCGCCGACTGCTGAGGTGGGAGCCGATAGTCAGTCTGGAAGAGGGCCTAACGGCGGTGATCAAGTACTTTCGGAAATGCTTGGGCAGTTGAGCGGGTAGAATCCTCGCCGAGTTTGCCATGTTTGAATCCGGTCCCAACTGAGACATGGCCAGGCTTAAAGCCTGGTTGACGTGAGTCCGGCCGCATGCTATTTTCAGGTTCGCGTTCACGCCGACGAGCGAAGGGGATCCAACCGCTCCATGATTTCCATTGTGATTCCGACTTACAAAGAGGCCGCCTCGATCCAGGAGGTCATTCGCCGCTCCGGCGAGGCACTCTCGCAGTCCGGCGAAGAATATGAACTGATCGTCGTCGACGACAACAGCGGTGACGGAACGGCAGAACTTGCTGAAAAATTGAGCCGCGAATTCCACGTGCGCGTGCTTCGCCGCACTGGCCGGATGGGACTTGCAACCGCTGTGGTCGATGGATGGAAACTCGCTCAGGGCGATCTGCTGGGCGTGATCGACGCCGACCTTCAGCATCCGCCGGAAATCCTGGCCGCGCTGGCCACTGCCCTGCGCCAGTCCAAAGCCGATCTCGCCGTTGCCAGCCGCTACATCGCGGGCGGTGGCACCTCAGACTGGGTATTCAGCCGCCGGGTGATATCAAGCGGCGCAACCCACATGGCCGCGTCTGTTCTCCCCCTAAAGCTTTCTGCGGTCAGTGATCCCATGTCGGGGATGTTTGTCGTGCGGGCCGACGCGATCGCGGGCGTGGAGCTCACGCCGCTCGGTTACAAGATCCTGCTGGAAGTCATTGCCAAAGGCAGGATCGAACACGCCGTGGAAGTTCCCTATCAGTTTGAAGAAAGGACCCAGGGCAGTTCCAAGCTGGGCCCGCGTCAGTACGCAGAATACGTTGCCCATCTTGTGCATCTCGCGTTTGTCACGGGCCAGTTCCGCGCGTGGCTCGCGTACAGCCTGGTTGGAATCACGGGAGCTGTGCTGGACATCGGCTTGATTTACCTGATGGCCGTGCGCGGTGGTGGCAGTGTTTTCTGGACTGTGCCCGTGGCGGTCGAGGTCGCATTGCTGTGGAACTTTCTGTGGAACCAGAATGCAACCTTCGCGCATCGTCACGGCAGCGGCCGCGCAGAGGCCGACGGCGCGTCTCGCCTGTGGCGTTATCAGAAAGTGTGCCTGCCTGGCGCCATTCTGAATATCGGCCTGACATTGCTCCTCGCCTCGCAAGGCGTCCGGCTGGTTCTTGCGGCGGCCATTGGCGTATTCTTCGACGGCGCCGTGAACCTCCTTTTCAACGTGCCTTCCATCTGGAAAATCTGGGGCCCGAAGACATCAACATCTCGCAATCCACTTGCAGACAAATAACAACCACATGTGCGCTAACAGATTTTCCTTACTTTACCTGCTTTGATCTGTGAGCCCCGCTTTTTAAACAACTCACCGGCCTGCGCAAGAATGCCGATAAGAACTTTGATCGCGGTATGCATAGCCTCGGCGCAACTTCGGGTCGCTCGGTTTCTCACAACTCTCGAACGTGGATGATTGCGGCTCTGGCGGCGGTCGTTGCCCTTTCACTGCCCAATCTTCAGTACCCCATCGGCCGAGACCAGGCTACTTACTGTGTGATCGCTGAGAGCCTGCTGAAGGGCAAGCACCTCTACCGCGACCTGTGGGACAACAAGCCGCCGGGGATTTTCTACCTTTACATCCCCATCGTCAAACTGTTGGGCCGTGCAACCTGGCTGGTGGGCGCGGCGGACATGGTTTGCGTATCAGCAGCCGCTCTTGGTACCTTTTATTTCTGCGCGCGTTACCTGGGGCCGCAGGCGGGCGCGCTCGCCGCCGTGCTCTATGCCTACTGGCACGACAGCAAGGGATACATCAACGCCGCGCAGCCGGAAGTCTTTCTGCTCCTGTTTGTTTTTGCCGCCTTCTTCCTGATCGCTCGCAGAGGGCGCTATTCGAAGTGGCGGAGTTTCGCGGCGGGCCTTGCGCTGGGGGCGGCCTTCTGGATCAAGTACAACGCACTCGCCTTCGTGCCGCTTGTCGTATTTCTTCCTTACCTCGACACCAGCCGCCTGGATTTGCCTTCACCCCGATTAGCATTGACCGTCCCCTGGCGCGCCTGGTTTGCACGGGCCGCAGTGCTGCTGGGAGGGCTTGCCAGCGCCATCGCTGGAGTTCTCGGCTGGTTTTGCCTTTCCGGCGCATGGCCGGCCATGAGAGAAGTCCAGTTTGAAGTGTTGCCGCGCTATGGGGCCATGGTCATTCAGCGTACTCCTCACTACTTCATCTGGGCCTTGCGGGAGGTCAACTTCAACCTCGGAAACTGGCCGGAGGCGGGCGTGGCGCTGGCATTGCTGATCGCCTGGCGATGCCGTGACTTTCATCGCACAGCCCCGATCTTCATCGCAGCCGTGTCGGGATTTCTGGTGACGGCCAGCCAGGCGCGCTTCAACGCTTACAGCTTTGAGACCTTCTTCCCATTTCTCGCGATGCTCTGGACTTATGTGGCCGTGCGCGTCTTCGAAGGCTTCCACGCGGTCTCTCAAAGGCTTGCCCGGCATGGCTGGACCGCCGCCCGCGTTGGAGTCTGGGTGGTCTTTATTAATTGCGCCTATTTCCCGCTGCCCAAACCTGCCATGCGCGAGGTTGAACGCTACCAGGGCTTCGAAAAGTGGTGGCGCAATCCTCAAAAGTCCTATCAAAGCTACTGGTGGTCGCTCGGCATCGAACACCTGGGCGGAGAGTTCCAGGTAATCCATTTCCTGAAGGACCATTCTGCACCCGGCGATCAGGTCTACGTGTGGGGAACCGCGCCGCTCATTTACTTTCTTTCCGGGCGCGAATGCCCTTCGCGTTTTGTCTCGAACCTCGGACTGATTTCCGATTGGACGCCTCCGGCATGGCGCAATCAGCTTGTCCAAACCTTGAGGACAAAACAGCCGCGCTTTATCGTTGTTGAACGCCGCGACGCCATCCCCGCCGTCTCCGGCACAACGCTTGATTCGCAGGAATATCTGGTCAGATATCCCGAGTTTCTCCGGCTGCTCAACAGGGGCTATTTACGGGAAAAGTCGTTCAGGTATTTCACCGTCTATTCGCGGCGCAATGGAGCAGCCCTAGGCAGGGCATCGTGAGCCCTGATCAACAATCCCGGCGCGCCGTGCTTTCGACGAAAGGCTCGGGGCGGTGGCTGGCTCTGGCGCTCGGTTTAATCCTGCTGATGGCTCTGCCCAATCTCAGTTACCCGATTGGCCGCGACCAGGCGACATACTGCGTGATTGGCCGCGGACTGCTCGACGGAGTGCGCCTCTACCGCGATCTCTGGGACAACAAGCCGCCCGGCATCTTCTATCTTTATGTACCCATCGTGAAGGTATTCGGGCGAGCGATGTGGACCATCGGCCTGCTGGATATTCTCTGGCTGTTGGCCATTTCCTTCTGCATTTTCCGCTTTACCGAGCGGACACTCGGCAGGACCGCTGCATTTCTCGCCGTCATGGCCAACGCCGCAATGCACATCCGCACCGGCTACTGGGACGCGGGCCAGCCGGAAACTTTTATAATGCTCTTCATCTTCGGCAGCTACTTTCTGCTGGCCAGCCACAACCGAAAGGTGAGTTTCAAGGAGGTTGGCGCGGGACTTCTGTTTTCCGCCGCGTTCTGGATTAAATACAACGCCGTCACGTTTCTGCCCTTTTTGCTGCTTGTTCCGTACCTTGATTTCTTGGCGTCCGGTGAGGGTAAGCTGCGGGTCAGGCCCAGAACCTCCTGTATCAATTGGACTTGGTCGGTATCACGGTTTGCGGCGGGTTTCTTTTTTGGGGGCGTTTTGGTTGTCTCCGGCTGCTTGTTCAGTGGCGCATGGAGCGCGTTTGTTGAACAACAGTTCAAAGTGCTCCCCCGCTACGCCGCCACGGCATCGCAGGGCATCCCGCACTATTGGGCGTGGGCAGCCGGCCGCATCGAATTCTGGCTGGGCCCGTGGACTCTGTTCGCGGCGCTCGCAGCAGTCATCATTGCCTGGAGGCGGTATCACCTCGCTCGCCTGGTTCCCGCACTCGTAGGAGCGGCCGCCGGATTTGCAGCTCTGGCCGTGCAGATTCGATTTCAGCCCTACTACTTTGAAACCTGCTACCCCTTCTTTGCGATTTTCTGGGGGTACCTCACCGTCCAGGTGTACGAAGGCGCGGGAGCCATGGCCCGTTACTTTGCCGGGCGCAACTGGCAGGTTGCGCGGGTGCTCACCTGGATCGCGTTTGCAAACATGGTGGCCCTCTGCCTGCCAGGGCCGGTGGTTCAACTGGCAACGAACTACAGAGCCTTCAACGAGTGGCGGCGAAACCCCGCACAGTTCTATTCCAACTACTCCTGGCCGGGTGCAGCCGAAGATTTCCGCGACGTCCTGCGGGTGGTCGATTTCCTCAAGCAACATCCCGCCCCAGCCGACGGCGTTTACGTCTGGGGCAATGAGCCGCTCATTTATTTCCTGAGCGATCACCGGCCTCCTGTGCGATTTGTCTGGAACCTAGCACTGATTGCGCCCTGGCGGCTGCCCGGCTGGCGGCAGGAACTGGTTCGCCGGCTCGACAGGATACGCCCGCGATACATCATCGTGGCGCGCGAAGATGAAATACACGGGCTTTCTGGAACCTTTCAGGATTCTGCGCAGGCGCTTCAATCGTTTCCGGCGCTGGCTGATTATCTCCGCGGTTTCTACCGGCCTTGCGTAGACGACGTGACGTTTGAAATTTACTGCCGCGCGGCGGGGACCACGACGACCGTCTCTACCAGTCCGTCTTCCTGAACCCTTCGCTGTGGCTCTCCGTCAAGTTCGCTTTCCGAGCGTTGCTCGATTACCGCGACCTGCAAATCCAGGAAGAAAAGAACGCCGCACAGCGCCAGCGCGCCCAGCGAGATCGCAAGCCCCGCGGCAAGCCAGCGTTGCCGGTAATAGAAGCGAACGGTGTGCGCGCCCGCCTTCGCCCGGACGGCACGAAACAGGAGGTTCGCCCGCAGGATCGGAACTTCGTGCCCGTCAACCGCTGCGTGCCAATTGGGATCGAAGCGGTCGAGCATCACCACGTAGCCGGGCCGCATAAGTTTCACCTGCAAGGTAACGCTGTTGGGCCGCCGGCGGAAGGACACCACTTGCCCGGCGGGAGCCGAAGCGAAAGGCAAATCAACCACGCCCTTTGATTTCAACAGCACGGTGTTGCGCGCGTCAAAATCAGGATCGGACAATCGCGCCAGCGTCTCGTCCGTGTCTGGAGAATAGACGGCCCTGCCTGCCACGTAGGCGCGCGGAAGGAAGCAGCGGTTCTCGTAAAGGTGACTCGGGAAGGGTGTGCCGTCCGCTACCGGAGCTAGAAACCTTGCGGTCCCAAAATTCCCCGCCCCGCCCAGAATCTGGAAGCGCACGTTGCTGCGGCCCATCAGGCAAAGCGTCTGGTCCGGACCCGGCACTTTGTGCAGCGCGAAGACCCAGAACTGGTAGAGCGGCACCGGAAAACTCCATTCCGGATCGACGTTTGAAATGCCCTCGGCGTGTTCCAGCATGCCACCGTGTTCCAGCAGCGACCTTTCCTGGAATGCCGCGCGCGCGGGTGCGTCAAGGTTCCGCGCAGCCGGAAAGGACGAAAAATCCAGCGGCTGCTCCAGCGCACCGGTCGCGACCGCCGCCAGCGGAGAGCCGCCAAAGATGTCGGCGTAGCGGTATGGCATTTGCGCGGGCGCAAAGTGTCGAAGCACCGGCGGTTGATAAGCGTAGAACGCCCTAGGGACGGTTGGGTTTGCGGAATAATTGACCAGAACAAGCTGGCCCGCCGCCAAAGCCAGCGCGACCGGCAGCGCCAGGCGCGCGCGGCGGTCGCCACGCCTGAGACCCGCAAACCAGAGCGCCGCGCCCAGCGTCAGGCCTGCGATTCCCGGCGCCTGCCAGCGCAGCATGTTCAGCGAATACCTCGCGGCGCCTTCCACGGCCTGCGGGCCAAACGCTCCCACGGGATGGATGCCCACGGCAACTATCGTGCGGCGCAGAGCCCACGCTGCGGCCAGTTCCACCCATTGAGGTAGAAGCCAAGAAGCGCCCCACACCAGCCACGCCCCGGCCGCCGCAACCACCAACAGCGCGAAAACGCCCGTGGTTTTTCTCGACTGCAAATCCCCCGGCGGGCGCATCTCGTCAACTCCCCAGCCCGCCAGCAGCGCTGCCGGCAGCATCACCGGGACCAGCAGCTTGATAGGAAAGCGCACCAGTTTCAGAATTGGCAGCGCTAAAAGCGTCGCCCTGTAAAGCGGCGTGAACCGCCCGAAAGCCAGCAGCAATACGCCGAGCGCGGCCCAGCTTGCAAATCTCCGGCGGCGGTCGCGGCCCATGGCACAGCCGACAAAGGCCAGAAAGAGCGGAACAAATCCCAGAAAGAGCGAAGGGAAGTAGGGCTTGTTGTCAAAATTCAAAACCGGCGACCACAGCGATGATGCGGTAAACATCGGGTCCGGAAATCCGGCCACGACGGCGCCAATCAGTTGCAGCGGGTGGAGCGACCAGTAGGTATTCTGGCTGAAGGGGAAACCAATCGCCCCGCGCAGCGAGCTTCGCAGCAGCACCATGGCGGGCAACAACTGCACCGCCGCCAGCGCCGTCATCAGCCCGCCCGTAAGGATAAAGGCCGCAAGCACCCGCAGGTTCGTCTTGGCAAGCGGACGGCGGAAAAACCCTGCCTGAAACAGCGCATAGGCAAAGCAGAGCCCGAACGTGGCCAGCAGCGTGAAAGGCTCGCCGGCCAGAAACTGCATCAGGAAAACCAGCGTCAGCAGCAGCCAGGAGCGGATGGATCGTCCGGCGATGGCGCAATCGGTGGCGAGAATCGCCCAGGGAATCCAGGCCGCGCAGGCAACTTCATTATAGAAACTTCCGAGCGAAAGCACCGGCCCGCTGAACACAAAAAACAGCGCCGCAAAAAACGCCGCCAGGTGCGACTGCTGCCAGCGCCGCGCCAGCCAGTAAGCGCCAACCGCTGCCAGCACGAAGTGCAGAACAAAGTGCAACTGGAACGCCAGGCGAACCGGCAGCAGAACAATCAGCAGCGTTGTGGGGTAGAAAAAGAGCGCGTTGGGGTCTTCCAGGATCGGCTGGCCGAAGTTCAGGTAAGGGTTCCAGTAAGGTATCGAGCCGCTGCGGCAGATCTGGTGGATCAGGCGCGCCAGCGGATAACTCTGGTTCAGAATGTCGCGGTAGAAAAGCATCTGGGAAGCGAACAGGACTTTCCAGAACATCAGCGCCACGGCGGCAACAAGGATGGCCAGAGCGTAATAATCCCGGCGGTCGGGGAAATCGGGCGGGTGGCGCAGACGTTGTTCTTTAATGTCTGCGCTCAGTAGGACTGAGCGGGCAGCCACAGTGGACCGGGTTTCTGATTGACCGTGGGCTTGTGATGTGTCAAAAGGCCCACGGTCAGGAAAACTCTGACCGCGGCTACCATTGCCATTGCTGCGCCAGCCGAAGATTGAGTCAGAGAAGATTCGCATAGAGGCCGAATCCTATGAGGCGCCACGACCACGGCGCGGCCCAATTAGGGAAATCGTCGGAATCGGCCTGAGGGTTTATGGGTTTAATTTGCGGTGGTAAGATGCGGGTGGCCGTGGCATCGCGATGCATCAGCGAGCACAGCGGGCCTCCGGTTTTGAGGTCCAGGCTGCTGCCTTGAGATAAAGCCAAAAGGAATAGGCCACGGAAACGGTGGTCTGCGATACCTGCCGCCGAAGAACGCCAGCTGAAAGTGCGAACTTTTCGCTGGTCGCTTGGACTTTAAGGGGGTTCACCCGGTCTTCGCGCGGCCCCGGAGCCTCACCGAGAGGCCAACTGCATCGAGAGCTTCACCGAAATCAGGCTCAACAGCAGTGCCAAGGCGCTCCACCCAATTGACCGGACAATGGGAACCCACCAGATGGGCAAACTTGTAGTGAGCGGCAGCGGAACGGCGCCACGGAGAAGCTCTTCTACGACCAAGGCGAGCAACCATACCAGTGCGACACCGGCTGCGGCAAGCCCGGGCAGAGCACGTTTCCATGGGAATGGAATCGGCGGCGGTGTGGCGGCCTCCGAACGGATAGCTTCCATGACAGACGCAGCCAGGCCTGAGGAAGGCAGGACGTCGTAGTCTTTCGAACTGAGAATTCGATCGAGATCGTCGTTTGTCATCAAGCTTGCTCCAACTCAGGCGTACCGAGAGTCTTTGTAAGTTTTCTCCGAAGGATATCGCGGCCTCGGGACAACCTGGCCTTAACGGTCCCCTCGGGTAAACCAAGGCTTTCTGCGGCGGCGGAGATATCCATATCGTGGAAGTAAAACAGAATCGTTGCCTCACGATACTTGCGTGGAAGAGCAAGGACGGCTTGCCGAACAACCCGGTCCCGGTCCTTTTCCAACAGTCCCTCGTCCGCAGCACCCGATTCTCGTATTTCTGCGATATTATCCAGCGACACGGTGTTGGGTGGAATGCGCCGGATCTCTGAGCAATACAGGTTTGTTGCAAGGGCAAAGAGCCAGGTCGAAAAAGCTGCCTTCTTCCGCCACTTCCCAAGCGACCGGTAGGCGCGCAAAAACGCTTCCTGCGCCATTTCTTCCGCGCGCCCGCGGTCCCGGCAGAAGCGGTATGCCAGGTTGACCAGCGGCCCCTGCCACCGACGGACAATTCCTTCGAAGGCGGAGATGTCTCCGGCCTGCACTCGCTCGATATCGGCCTGGTCCTCGGCAGCACTCACCTATGGTCCTCGCTATGTATGACCAATTGTAGTAGCGCACGGTTGCAATTTTTTCCGGCTTTGCAACTCCTCAAAAAAAATAATGCAACCGATTCTGACGCTGGTCTGTCTGACTGTTTGCAGCGGACATTCCGCGCAGAGGAGGCTGTTATGCAACCCACGATGCTGTTTTGGCTTCTATGCTTAGCCATCGTGATTTCCCTGTTCTCGTTCTTAGCCGTGGCGATATGGGCGAAAAATCGCCGCCTTGAAAGAGAAGCTTACTACAAGAATGAAAACCTCAAGAAGATTGCTGAGGCACAAGGACCGTCGGCAAACGCCGCACTGGAGTTCCTTCGCGAGCAAGAGAAATTTCGTGCAGTGCGCCATCGCGAAGGCCTCAAACTGGGGGGGCTCGTCACGGTCGCGGTTGGTCTTGGCTTTTTTCTCCTGCTGCGAGCAGTTGAGCCCAACCATCCGATCTATGTTGTCAGCGCTGTTCCACTGCTCATCGGGCTCGCACTCCTGGTGTACGCCTATGTGCTTGCCCCAAGATAGTTAAGGCACCTGACTGCGATCAGTTGTGTTCTGACTATGGGACTCTAACGTCCGGTGTCCTATCGGCAACGACAACAGGATGCGCAGATACGCGCTCTGAAGTGTCTCGCGAAGCGACAATCGTAGCGCAATTCCTCGGCTTTAAGGTTAGCAACTCTTTATAGCCCGCCCCAGCAAGAAATTCTTCCGTAAGGCTGCAGACCTCGGAAATCGGCCTCTGTGCGAGCCAACCTTGCGGGAACTGCAGCAGCACCAGCGGAACGACTTGGCGAACGAAATATAGAGGGAGGTGAGCAAATGGGACTAACGACTGTACTTAATGTTGCAAAGCGCATTAAAGAGACTCTGCGTTTATACGTCAATGAGCAAGAAGCGAGGATACTAACTCACATAAGAGAATTCGCGGCCATTGGTCTCGTGTTGAGCTTGGCCTTGGTCGTCCCCTGCGCCACGGGCCAGACCTTTACTCTGTCCCCATTGACTGGTTTTAATCACCCTGTGATGGAGGCTCTCCTATACAACCCGCCAGCGGCTGAGGTGACCCTGACCTATCCTTACAAGCACGAACCTAAGAGCGTTAAGTTGTTGCCGACCCTCGTGCTCGATGGCAAAGGTCTACCTGAAGGCAACGGGACGCTGACCGTCCGGATCGAGGATCGAGACAAACTCCTTTTCGAGGGAGGAATCAAGGTTTCGGTCGAGAGCGGCGGAATGTTAGTGCAAAAGCTCACGTTCCCAGACAAATATCCGGATGCAACACGGGTTTCGTATGTATTGACGTACGCGAATGGAGCCGTCATCAGGGGTAGCGTTCCGCTTCGCTGGTCCCGTTTTCGAGGAGAAGTCCGGTATAAAGATGGGGGCTGGCGGTCTACCTTTATCTTTCTACACCCAGAGCTCTGGCTTCCGGGTTTTTATGTACCCGTCATGAAGGACGGACACTTTGACGCGCTCGTCCCTTCCCGTATCTACTCAATGGTAAATGTAAGTGGCACCGGTTACGGTTATGACTCACTGGAACGGTGGGCTTGGGACTACGACCTTACACGCGACCGGGAGGATGTTTTCACTATTGGTCGCACGGAACTTTACTCGATTCAAGCCTTCGACATCAAAGGCGGTCCCCCCACGATATTTGTCATCTTCCGCCCTACGGCCCTGTCGCGTGTGCTGCGGTTCGGCGTTCTTCCGAATCCCAATGGTAACGGCGCGATATCGAACGCGGCCAAAGAGAGAATGGAGGCGGCGATGAAGAAATCGCCCACCGCCATCGGACCCGAATTGCGAGCCAAGGACGTCGAGGTTTGGCTCGACGGCAGGCAACAGAAGATTGTTCAATTCAATAAGGTGCCTGAATACGACGGGGGGAACGTATGGCAGGTACAATATCTGTTACAGTTCTACCCGGATCGATCGCCGCGGCCTTTTGTATGGCACGAAATCAAACTTGAAGTACGCTCGAAGGAAACCCTGCATGGGAAAGAGATTATTGATTTCGGCCAGGGATCTGTAGGTTTCTACCGCCAATAAGCACTCGCAGCGGGCATCCACGGTGAGAGTCAGTTGTTCCTTTGGTAAGCAAAGGCTGCAGACCGCAATTGCGGCGGTCAGCGCTACAACGCTGAACCGCACGCATCAGTCCGAGATGATGTTTGGCTAATGGTATGGCAGGGTCTTCAACAATTCCTGGTCGGGCGTGGTGGGCCGGATGGGGACCGGGGATTCGTTGTGCGTGAAAAAAGATTGTGAGGCGCCGATAAAGAGCCGACCGGGTGCAGACGGCGGCGCGTTTTTGCGGGCGGAGAGCACATCAAGCAAAAACGAGCTCCTGCTGGGGCCGCGAGCGAAAAGGTAATTCTGGTCGAGCCAGGGGCCGGAAGAATCGGCGATCAGTTGAATGAGCTGCTGGTGGAGGCCCGCCATCACAGCCTGGGAACCGGCGAAGCGGGCGAGGTCCATCTGGTCGAGCGGGTCCTGCGTCCAGCGGTAAAGTTCCTGGCGGCCGCCGGAGTCGTAGATATATTGCCACTCAGGCGTGGTGAGGCTGATCATGGCCTTCGTTCCGCCCTCGTTGAAGATGGGCACAAGTTCCGAAACAACAAAATCGTCAAACGGCTGAGGCTTAAAGCCGGGATGCCAGAAGCGGGCCAGGCTCTCGCGGCTGAAGGGAGAGTTGCCGCCTGCGGCCAGGTCGAGCACAGTGGAGAAAAGGTCGCGCGTGCGGACGATGTGCTGGACCCGCACGCCTTGCGGCACTCCCGGCCCGGCGATGATGAGCGGCACGTGCAGCGCTTCGCGGTAAAGATTGTAGCCGTGGCTGTAGTAGCCCTGCTCGCCAAATTCTTCACCGTGGTCGGAAGTGACGATGACAATCGTGTTGCGGCCCTCGGGAGAATCACGAAGGCGGTCGAGCAGGCGGCCCACCTGAGCATCAAGATACGCCAGGCAGTTGTCATACGCGGCCATCAGGCGGACTCCGTCGCTTGCGGTGATTCCGCGCGGCGGGCCCGGCGTTTGCAGGTCGTCGAACAGCCGGTGGACCATGCCGACTGAAACCTTGCCGAAGCGCTGGTCGTAAGGAGGCTCGGTAAGATACGGCACGTGAACGTCAAAGTAATTGAGGAAAAGAAAATAGGGTTGCTGCGGGCCCTGCTGGAGCCAGCGGAAAACCTTGCCGTCCATTTCGCTCGCGGTCTGCCGCTCAAGATAATCAAAGCGGAAGAAATGCTGGTAAACGGGCTGGACAATCGCCGTGCCCGCCAGCGTCGCGGTCAGGTTGTGCCGGAACGAGTCACTGGCGTCCACGTAGGTATCGAACCCCCGGCCAATGCCCCACCCCCGCTGGCAATAGTCGAAATTCCCAACGAAACCGGCGGTGGTGTATCCGCGGGAACGCAGAATCTCCGCCAGTGTGCGCGGTCCCGCCGGCAGCGGCAGCCACCAGTCCGCTCCATTCTGGTGCGGCAGCAGCCCCGTGAACATGGAGGCGTGCGAGGCCAGCGTCCAGGAAGTGGGCGCGATGGCGTTTTCAAACAGCACGCCGCGGGCGGCCAGCCGGTCAAGGTTCGGGGTAGTCGGGCGCGAGTAGCCGTAGGACGAAAGATGGTCGGCACGAACCGTATCGAGAACGATAAAGACGATGTTTGGGGGCTGGGGGCGATCATCGGACGCCGCCTGCAATCGCGTGGGCCCCGGAAAAGGCCTGATAAGAAAATATCCTACCCCGCAGAGCGCCACCACGCCGGCCAGCGCCAGGCCGCGCGAGATGAATCGCACCAATGGGAAACGAACCCGGCCGGAGAGCGCCGAAACGGGTTTCCGCATCAACCAGACGAGCGCCAGGGCAACGCCAAAGGCCGCCACAAAACACGCCAGCGGAACCAGCACGTCTTCGCCAAACGCAAATTCCTTGATGACGATCCGCTCGTGAAGCCAGCGCAGGCGCATGGCCACAAACACAGCCACGGCAGCGACATCAGCCGCCACAAAAGCTGAGGCTGGGAATTTCCCTGGGCTTCGCGCGGCCAGCCATCCCAGCGCCAGGCCCCACAGCGCAAAACACGCCATGTCGAGCAGCGGGGCCAAAAACCATTCCACAGGGCCGATGTCAGGGACCAGCAGGGCCGGAACGCGAGGAGAGCTGCGAAGCAGGGCGGCTTCGAAAATTCCGAGCAGCAGCCCGGCAAGCGCGCTGAATGCCACGAACCGGGCAATCAACTCCCCGCGCCCGCTGCCGACTCCAATCGGGGCTGTTCGGGAATCAGTCACTGGGTCTCGCCCCTCATTTTCGCCATGCCTTTAGAGTAGCAGGGTTGATGGCAGACGGAAACACCGCGTCGGCGGGCAAAATCGGTGATATCGGCCAGTAGCGAACAAAACTGGATGGCCGACAGGTGGCAAGGGCATCCCTTCGGATGGTTCCAGGAAAAAAATCCAGGGAAACAGGCACTTACTGGAGGGTGAGATATTTTTTGAGTTCTTCAGGCGTGAAACCGACCATCTCCGGCTCAAGAGAAATTTCCATGCCGGTGCGGGCGTAAACCGTGCGCCGGACAAAACCCGCCAGCGCCAGCACATCGCGGGCGGTTGCCCCGCCGTCGTTGAGCAGCACCAGCGGCTGCGTCTGATTCACCCGCGCGCCGCCCTCGCAGTGCCCTTTGAGCCCGCAGATTTCAATCAGGAACGCGGTGGGAACCTTGACGGGACCGCCGGGGCCGGAGTGTTTGCGAATCTCCTCCAAGCGGTCGCATTCGGAGGTTGAAAAGTTGCGGCAGAGGCTTGTGCGCAGGGTTTCAAATTGCGGATCGCTCAGGACCAGATTCTTGAAAAAGGAACCGGCGTTTCCGCCTTTCTCTTCGCGCGGGAAGGGGAACTTGCGGTCGCGGATCTCGATGATGGCATTGCGCACCTGCCGGATGGAAGGTTCGCCAATGCCGCGCTCGCTGAAGTAGTTGCGCACATCGGGGTAGCGGAGGTCCGGCCGGCCGCCACGCGCAAGCGACAGCTCGATTTGCAGGATGATGAATTGACCTTTTGCGCTGGAGTTGAAGATGCTTTTCCGGTAGCCGAAGCCGCACTCGCCCCCACTGAGCGTCGGCACGTTGCCGGTGCCGGTTTCCATAACGGTCGCGCGCTGGAAAACGTCGCTGATCTGCTGCCCGTAGGCTCCGATGTTCTGGACGATGGCCGCGCCGGCCTGCCCGGGAATGTGCGAGAGATTTTCAATGCCCCAGAGCTTTTCCTCGACGGCCCGGCTGACCACGTCGTCCCAGGTCTCGCCCGCTTCAACCCGCAGCGTAACTCTTTCAGGTTGCGCCGCATCAATCGCGATGCCGCGCGGCACAGGATGAATCACCAGACCGGGAAAGCCGCTATCGCTAACCAGAATGTTGCTGCCGCCGCCGAGAACGAATATCTCCAGGCGTTCTTCACGCGCAAACCCGAGCGCCGCAAGAAAATCTTCCTGCGTGGCTGCGCTGGCAAAAAAGCGGGCGGGACCTCCCACTTTGAAAGTGGTGAAAGGCTTGAGCGGCTGATCGCGTCTGATCTCGAAACGGGTCATGCCCCAGTGTAGCGCCCGAAGGCCGCCGAAGTCACTGCACTTGCCGCTCGCGTCCTTCCCAGAACGGCTCCCGCAGCACTTTTTTCAGGATCTTGCCTGTGCCGCCCTTGGGCAGGCTGGCGAGAAAGTCCACCGACTTGGGAACTTTGAAACCGGCCAGATGGCTGCGGCAGTGGTCGAGAATTTCGGTTTCGGTCGCGGTCTCCCCCGCCCTCAGTACCACAAGCGCTTTTGGAACTTCGCCCCACTTGTCGTCCGGCACGGCAATCACCGCGCATTCCAGCACCGCCGGGTGCGCGCTGAGGACGCGTTCAATTTCCGCCGACGCAATGTTCTCACCGCCGCTCAGGATCATGTCCTTGGCGCGATCGACAATCAGGATGTAGCCTTCTTCATCAATAGTGGCCAGATCGCCGGTGTAGAACCAATCGTCGCGGATTGCGCGCCCGGTGGCTTCAGGCTGCTTCCAGTAGCCAGCCATCACCTGATCGCCGCGAACGATTACTTCACCCACTTCCCTGCCGTCGGGCTTCACATCATTGCCGTGGATATCCACCACGCGGATTTCCACACCGGCAAGCGCGCATCCGGCGGTGGCCTTGCGGCGGTCCTGAACCCCCTGTGGGTCATCGGCCAGATGTTGTTTGATATTGGCTACAGAAATCACCGGAGAAGTTTCCGTCAGGCCGTAACCGCCCATAGCCACGCAGCCGGGCATTTTTTCCTCAATCTCGCGGACCAGCGCCGTGCTGCAGGGCGCTCCGCCAACGAACATGACTTTGACGCTGGAGACATCGTAGCGCGGAAAATCCGGGTGATTGAGCATCGCCGTGATCATGGTCGGCACCATCTGGATCTGCGTTACGCGCTCGGCATGGACCAGTTGGAGCACGGCCAGCGGATCAAACTTTTTGATGATCACGTGCCGTCCGCCCAGCAACGTCAGCATGTGCGGCGATCCCCAACTGTTCACGTGAAACAACGGGACCGTATAAATCCCCACTTCTTTGTCGGCTTCGTGCTCCACCTGAAGCCTGCAAAGAGCATGCAGGTAAAGATTACGATGGGTCAGCATCACACCCTTGGGGTAGGCCGTAGTCCCGCTGGTGTAGAAAAGCTCGGCGACCGAATTTTCGTCAATCGCGCGGTAATCGATTTGCGCCGGCTCTACCGCTGCCAACAGCTCGTCATACGTTCCAGGATGCGTCCACTCGGGCGCACTGCCACGCAACGCAACAAAGTGCCTTACGGATGGAATGGCCGGCCGCAGCTTTTCAATCAGCGGCAGGAAATCGGGATCGAAAAAGAGCACCACGGGAATGGCATCGTTCAGGATGTAGGCCAATTCCTCCGCACTCAGCCGGATGTTGAGCGGCAGCAGGATGGCGCCCAACTGAGGGACCCCGAAATAGGCTTCCAGCAGACGATGGCAGTTGAAACTCAGGAAGGCAACCACATCGCCTTTCCTGATCCCAAGCCGGAGCAGCGCCGCTGAAAGCCGGTCGCAGCGCTCGTCAAACTGGCGATAAGTGAACCTCAGATCTTCACAGACCACCCCGACCTTGTTGCCAAAGTTTCGCGCGGCGTGACGCTTGAGGCGGACTGGTGTGAGAGGAAGAATCATGATTGCCCCTGACTCTTACGAAAGCTCGGTGCTTAACGCGGCGGGCGAATCTTGTGGAGACCCGAGCCGCCCCACGATGAACCAGTACGCAAGCAAACCGCTGACCAGCAGCAACGGCCCCAGCACGAATCCTGCAACAAAAGATCCCGTCCATGCAATGAGGAAACCGGTGATTAGTGGCGCGGCAACGCCTCCGATGTTGCCCGCAAAGTTCAGGAAACCCGTCCAGACCCCAACCTCGTCATGGGGCGCGCAGGTTTGCAGGATCACTAACTGGTTTGCGGTGGAAAGTCCGACCAGGCCGGCGCCGACGATCAGGCCAACTGCCACGCTGGCGCTTTGGGTGATCGCCGCGGGAATCATCAGCAGCCCGAAAGTAAATCCGATCGTAATCATGGTCTTGCGCGTCCGGGTCTCATCCCAGCCACGGCTGATCAGGCGGTCAGCAATCCAGCCGCCCAACGGCTGGCAAACGCCAAAAACGGCATAGGGCATGGCAGAGAAAAGGCCTGCCTTGATGATGCTCAGATGCCGCGCTTCATACAGATAATCCGGGAGCCACGTCAACATCAGGTACCAGAAATAATCGAAACAGAAGAAGCCCAGGCAAACGCCCAGCAGGTTGCGATCAAAGTGAGCCAACCGGAAGCGCGGCCGCGCCTGCGGGATCGCCCGCTGCGCCGGCTTCCCAGCTCTTTTTGCCAGCTTTGATGGAAACGCGGCAAACCAAGGGACCAGCCAGATGAGCCCCAGGATGCCAATGAATACAAATGCGTCTCGCCACCCGTAGCGGACCAGCATCCAGGGAATGCAGATGCCGCCCAGAACCAGCCCGAAGCGGGTGCCGGAATCAAAGAAGCCCGAAGGCAGGCCGCGTTCCGCGCGCCCAAAAAGCACGCTGACAATCTTGGTGCCGCCCGGCAGGTAAATCGATTCGCCAAAGCCCAGCAGAACGCGAAGCAGGATCAGGACCATCAGGGTACCCGCCAACCCCGTGAGGCCCTGCGCCACCGACCACAGCGCAAACGCCCCGGCATAAACCCACAGCAGATTCACGCGGTCCGCCATGATTCCGATAGGAATCTGCATCAGCGTGTAGGACCAGAAGAACGCGGAGAGCAGGACTCCCTTTGCCTCCGGTCCCAGGTAAAGCTCATGCGAGATCAACGGCAGGGCGAATGAGATGGTTGTGCGGTCAAGGTAGTTGATGATTGAAGCGATGAAAAGTAGCCACATCACCACCCAGCGTCGGGTGTTACTGACGCCGACGGACGGCACAGGAATGTACGGGGCGCTCGATCTTGCTTTTTTCGTTGGTTCCATTGGGTCTCCCAACCTTCAGGAAGGGCTTGGGCAGAATATCGCATTTTGGCAGGAGATCAAGAAAAAGATGGTGCGACGTCCGCTTTTCCGCTGACCGTGAATCCTCTTGAACCGGGCCTGTCCGAGGAGTTCTGGCCCGTCGCCGGGGGCCAATGGCAATCTGAGATGGTCCGTCCAGGCCATCTTTCCTGTGGTATTGTTGAATCTCATAATCCATCCCTCAGTGGAGGCGTCATCCGATGCATCCCATCAGTCGAAGAAGATTCCTGCAAGCGGGCGTTGCGGCCTCAGCGTCTTTGAAAGCACTGGCCCTGGATAATCCCAAAATCTACCCCCTGCGGTGGGTGTACGTTTCAAGCGGGCTCCATGATGACAAGGAACTGGAGCGAGTGGAAGGCATTGCGCGCACGGCCTCCCGCCACGGACTGAACGGAATGTTGCTTTCCGCCGGCTTCGATCAGATGGACTTGAAGCCTCCGGAATTTCTGCGACGGCTCACAAGTCTGAAGAAGACCTGTGACAATCTGAAAGTGGAAATTATTCCTCTCGGTTTCAGCGTGGGATACGGCAGCGGCATCCTGGCGCACAATCGAAACCTTGCCGCCGGTTTGCCCGTCCGCGGAGCATTGTTCGTCGCATCAGAGAATGAAGCGCATTTTGTTCCTGACTCCCCAGCAAGGCTACTGAATGGTGGCTTTGAAAAACAGAGCGGAAATCTCCCTGAAGGATTCAGCGTTCATGGACAATCTGTTTCAATCGACACGGCGGTGTTCCATTCCGGCAAGGCTTCCGTCCGCTTTTCAGATTTCAGCGGCGCTTCAGGAGAAACCTACCTGGCGCAGGAACTACGCACCACTCCTTACCGTTGCTACCGCCTTCGCTGCTGGGTGAAGACGGAGGACGTTTCACCGGAGACGCGCTTTCATTTCTGGGCGATGGCGCCGGATGGCCGCGACCTCTCCTACCTGGAACATCCGCTTCCCGCAACCAGTGATTGGAGCAGGGTGGACTGGGCTTTCAACAGTTGGTACGCAGACCGCGTCAGTTTTCGCGTCGGGATTGCCGACGGCAAAGCCCGCAATATCTGGGTGGACGACGTGACGGTGGAAGAGGTCGGCCTCATCAATGTTTTGCGTCGCCCGGGAACGCCGGTTGTGGTTCGAAACGAAAAAACAGGCGAAATTTACGAGGAAGGCCGGGACTATGATCACATCGCCGACCCGCAGCTTAACTTTCGGTGGGACCACGACGGCCCTTTAATCCATCTTCTGCCCGGCGGTCGCATCCGCGCGGGCGACCGCCTGCGTGTGGATTACTTCCACAGTTTGATGATCTATCGCGACCAGGTCCCCATCGACATGTCCGAGCCTGAAGTGTACGAAATCTGGAAACGCCAGATTCCTCTGATCGACAAGTACCTTAAGCCTCGAAAATATTTCCTCAGTATGGATGAGGTGCGCATCGGCGGCTTCTGCAAGGCTTGCAAGGATCGCCATCTTCCAATGGCGGAAATCCTGGGGAATTGTGTCAAAGACCAGGTTGAGATGGTGCGAGCCGTGAATCCGCAGGCGGAACTCTTTGTCTGGTCCGACATGTTCGATCCGAACCACAACGCCCGCAAACGGTACTACCTGATCGACGGCAGCTTTGAGGGGACATGGAAATACTTGCCTAGGAACCTGGTGATTGTCTGCTGGTACTACGAGAAGCGCAACCTGAGCCTGCCGTTTTTTTCCAAGCTCGGTTATCACACGCTGGCCGGCGCTTACTATGACGCCGATAACCTTGACAATCCCAAAGGCTGGCTCCAGTCCCTCGACCGAACGCCCGGGGCCGTCGGCATCATGTACACCACTTGGGAAAACAAATACAAGCTGCTACCGGCCTTCGGCGATCTAGTCTCAAAAAGATGAAGCCTTAAGGGAGTGAAGACCTGGGCGAAAGAGGAAGGAAAAAGCTGAAAATCAGGCAAAAGGCAGCATGATCCAGCCAAGCAGAACAGCAATGCCAACAAAAGCGGCAAAAACTTTGGCGCCGTAGATCAGTTGCTCGCGCAGCGTCCGCTTGCTAAGCACTGCAAACACCACGGACACCAGGAAGGAAAACAGCACCAGCGCTCCAAAGTGAGAAAGGACCATTCGTTCACCTTGCGGCGGAAAATCCCGCACGATTTCCGGTCTTAAGACTTTCTCCCCACCGCAATGTCATAGGCGTCGAGGATTGTCAGCACGTTCAGCATGCCCGCACTGACCAAAAAAGCCGTGCCGTAGTCAGAACAGACAAAGAAAGTGTTCCCGCCGCCGTAGCCGAAAAACGTGGCTGCGGGCATGAAAATACCCACCGAGAGTTCGGCAAAATGACCGAGCGTCTGCAGGTATGAACCGGAACCGGTGGCGAAGAACTGCCCCTGCATTGCCAGCCCGAAAGCGAACATCGCCACAATAGCCAGAAACAGGACCAAAGCCCTAATCCTGCGGCCCAGCAGGAAATGTCCCATCCCCGGGATGGCCCACGCCGCAGCGCACAGCCCGACCAGGCTGCCGGTCGAAGGTTGTGGACCCGAAGGAGCGGCAACCTCTTTCGTGGTCTTCTCTTCCTGCTGTTCAGCGATTTTTCTGGCCATAGGCTGGGATCAAAAAGGATGCGCCGGCTTGCAGTCCGCAGCGTTCCTCACCCTCTGCATTTCCAACCTGTAACGATACCATACGGGCCAAACCAGCGGCAATAAACGTCCAATGCCGCGACAACATGGCGGGGGGAATAAGGGCGAGAAAATTATGAATTATGAAGGATGAAATCAAGCCATCCGGACGTTCCTTTTCATCCTTCATACCTCAAACTTCAGACTTTGTCTGTTACTGCATAAGGTGCGGCGCGGCTAAACGTTGTCCTGCGTCTTGTAGTCGCAGGCATCGCGGCAGTCGGCGCAGTAGTATTGGCCGTCTTCGGTGAGCCTGATGCCCAATTCCGCATGGCACAGGGAGCAGTACCGGTCGCACTGGCAACGCTCTTCCGGTTGGTCGCAGACAGAGCAGAGGAAGATCTTCCTTGGCATATGCGCGTTCTCCTTTTGCCGTCGCGTGAAGCCGGCGAAATTGCTTCCCGGCCAGATCGGCCCCAACCGGCCGGCCGCGGGGGCCGCTCAGAGTGGGCAGGTGCGGCAGAAAGCGCAACGCGGCACCAAACCCCTGATGCTTCTTATCGGCAAAATCGCTCTTTGCGCTCAGTTGCCAGGACAGGCTCAGCGCAGCGGGGCTGAGGCGTCCCGAATGCACCGGTTCGGGCGTTTTCCATACTCAGGCGGCGCCGGATTTCGCCTTGACCAATCCTCACTGGGCGGCGCCCAAGGGGCGCTTCCGGCGGTTGTGATGCACATCCTTGCCCTTTTCCCGCAGGCGTGTTAATTTCACACTCTTCGGCATTCACAAAAGTTTGAAGCAGGGGAGGTGGAATTGCCCACGCCGGCAGGAGTCGGACCCAAGCGGACGGCCCTCCATGCTGTTCACAAGGCAGTTGGGGCCAGGATGACGGAATTTGGCGGGTGGGACATGCCCATCGAGTATGCGGGCATCACGCAGGAGCACCTGGCTGTACGAACCAGCGCCGGCCTGTTTGACGTCAGCCACATGGGCGAGATAACGGTGCGCGGCCCCGAAGCGCTGCCCTTCCTGCAATCGATCACCAGCAACGATGTTTCACGCCTGAGCATCCACCAGGCCCAGTACAGCGCTCTGATGTACCCCGAGGGCAGTGCGGTTGATGACTGCGTGGTTCACCGGATGGGCGAAGACGATTACTTCATCTGTGTGAACGCGGCCAACACCGACAAGGATTTCGATTGGCTAACCAAGCACAATTCCCTGGGCGCTGAGCTGAAAAATGTTTCATCGCAATATTCGCAGCTTGCCCTGCAGGGTCCGCGGGCCGCGGCAATCCTGAGCAAGGTGACCGGTGTTGACCTTGCCGCCATACGCACCTATTGGTTCAGGCCGGCGGATTGCTGCGGAGTGAACGGCATCCTGGCGCGGACAGGCTACACCGGCGAGGATGGTTTCGAGTTTTACTTTTCGCCCGAGCATTCCGAGCACGTCTGGAACGCCTTGCTTGAAGCGGGAAAAGACGGAGGCCTGCAGCCGGTTGGCCTTGGCGCGCGCAACACGCTGCGTCTGGAGGCCGGCTACGCGCTTTACGGGCACGAACTCGATGAGAACACCACGCTGCTGGAAGCCAACCTGGGATGGATCTGCAAGCTCGATAAGGGCGAGTTCCTCGGCAGGGCTGCACTGTTGAAGCAGCGCGAGGAAGGGCTGCGCAAAAAGCTCGTGGGATTTGAAATGGCGGAACCCGGCATCGCGCGCGACGGCTATCCAGTGTGGGTTGATGGCGAGAAAGCAGGATACGTAACCAGCGGATCCCCCGCTCCGTTCTTGAAGAAGAATATCGGGCTCGCCTATGTGCCCCCGGCGGCCGCGCAGCCGGGACACGAAATCATGATCGAAATCCGGCAGAGGAAAGTCCGGGCAAGGCAAGTGATACTACCGTTTTACAGACGGCCAAAGTAGGATGGAAAGGTGGGTCGGCAGACCCCCAAAAGTAAATCCCTTGGGAGCGTTAGTTCCATGTACCCTGAAGAATTCCAATACACCAAAGACCACGAATGGATTCGAGTGGACGGCGAAACCGGCACCATCGGCATTACGGACCACGCACAGAAAGAGCTGGGCGACATCGTCTATGTCGAACTTCCCAAGTCGGGCGACGCCGTGACGGCAGCAGAAACTTTTGGAACGGTGGAGTCCGTAAAAGCCGTTTCCGAAATCTATTCTCCTGTCACCGGAGAAGTTACCGCCGTCAACGGCAAACTCCAGGACCACCCGGAGCTGTTGAATACCGACCCGCACGCGGCGGCATGGTTGATCCGCGTCAAACTGTCGGACCCCGGCGAGGTTCAGAAACTGATGTCCGCTGAGGAATACGAAGCGTACATTCAGGAGGCGGAGTCCCACTAATGCGCTATCTTCCGAACTCCCCGCGCGACCGCGAGGAAATGCTCCGGACGCTCGGCCACAGTTCGATTGAAGAACTCTTTGCGCAAATTCCTGAACAGATCCGGTTCCCGGGCAGGCTGGACCTGCCCGGCCCGCTTTCCGAACAGGAAGTGCTGGAGTCCTTTAAGCAGGCCGCCGGCCAGAGCACGCGCGAATATGCCTCGCTGCTGGGCGCAGGCGCTTACTTGCACTTCCGGCCCGCGGCAGTCGATTCTCTGCTTTCGCGCGGTGAGTTTTTTACTGCCTATACGCCCTACCAGGCCGAACTCGCGCAGGGGACGCTGCAGGCGATGTTCGAGTTCCAGACGCTGATCGCCCAGTTGACCGGAATGGAAGTTTCGAACGCGTCGCTTTATGATGGTTCAACCGCTACAACCGAGGCGGTCCTGATGTCGCTGCGGCTCACGCGCCGCAACCGCGTGGTGGTGGCCAAGACGCTCCACCCGGAGTACCGCGAGGTGATGGCCACTTACCTGCGCCAGATGGGGACCGAAATTGCCGACGTGTCCTACGGCGCTTCGGGACAACTCGATATCGCCGCACTGGAATCCGCGCTCAGCAAGGAAACCGCCGTCGTGGTGGTGCAATCGCCGAACTTCCTGGGTACCATCGAGCGCTTCGGTGTAATCGCCGAGCTTGTCCATCGCAGCGGCGCGCTGTTGGTGGTGACAGTGAATGAACCGCTATCGCTCGCAGTGGTCAATCCTCCGGCGGATGCGGACATCATCTGCGGCGAAGCACAGTCTTTCGGCGTCCCGGTTGCTTTTGGGGGCCCCTACGTTGGATTTCTTGCCACGCGTGAAAAGTTCGTGCGGCAGATGCCGGGCCGGCTGGTGGGCCAGACCGTCGATACTGAAGGCCGCCGGGGATTCGTGCTGACCCTCGCCACGCGCGAACAGCACATCCGACGCGAAAAGGCCACTTCAAACATCTGCACCAACCAGTCCTTGTGTGCGTTGGCCGCAACCATTTATCTCTGCCTGCTGGGCAAGCATGGACTGAAGGCCCTGGCTGAACACAACCTGACGATGGCGCATTATGCAGCCGATCAGCTCGCGGCCGTGCCCGGAACATCCATCCCGTTTGCATCGCCGTATTTCAACGAATTCGTTGTCAAAGCCCCCGGCAGGGCCGACGCCCTTCTCAGTGAGTTGCGGCAGGAGAGTATACTGGGCGGCGTGAATCTTGAGCGTTTTTATCCTGAATTGAAAGACCATCTGCTGGTTTGCGTAACCGAAACCGTCAACAAGGTCACCCTCGACCGGATGGTCGAGGTTTACCGGGATTTTTCCGCTCAGAGACAAGTCAAGGCCGCGGCCCCATCGGGGGCGTCGCAAGCCGTGGGCCAGGAGAAAGCATGAAGGAGCATCCGCGCCATGCCAGGCCGCACATTACGCGGGACGAGAACCTGATCTTTGAACGAAGCTCGCCCGGCAAGTGCGGCGTCGATCTCCCCGCACCGGAAGTTCCTGCGGCTTCGGCGGCTGAACTTCTAGGCGAAGATCTGAGCCGGCAGGAGATACCGGGGTTTCCGGAGGTCTCAGAGCTGGAAGTCATCCGGCACTTCACCCGTCTTTCAACATGGAACTACGGTGTGGATACGGGGCTTTATCCGCTTGGCTCCTGCACGATGAAATACAACCCCCGCATCAATGAGGTGGTGGCCGGCCTGGAAGGCTTGGCGACTGACCATCCATACGCGCCGGCAGAACTCACGCAGGGCTGCCTCAAGGTACTTTACGATACGACGCGCTGCATGGCCGAAATCACCGGCATGGACGCAGTTTCGTTGCAGCCGTCGGCGGGCGCGCAAGGCGAGCTTTCCGGCATCCTGATGATCCATGCCTGCATGGCCGATCGCGGCAATCCCAGAAAGTACGTCCTGATTCCCGACTCGGCACACGGCACCAATCCCGCAAGTGTTACAACTTCCGGATACCAGGTGAAGAATCTGAAATCCGACGCGCACGGCTGCGTTGATCTCGGCGAACTTGAGCTCGCCATGACGGAAGACGTTGCCGGGCTGATGCTGACCATTCCCAACACGCTGGGGATTTTTGAAGTCCACATCCGCGAAATCTGCGAACTGGTCCACCGAAAAGGCGGACTCGTTTACATGGACGGCGCCAACATGAACGCGCTGGTGGGCGTTGCGCGCCCTGCCGACTTTGGCGCGGACGTGATGCACCTGAACGTGCACAAAACGTTCTCCACTCCCCATGGCGGCGGCGGACCGGGCGCGGGGCCTGTTGCGGTCAGGAAGGTGCTGGAACCGTATCTTCCGTCACCGATGGTCGTCAAGTCGCCCGACGGGACCTACAGTCTGGATTACGATCGCCCCAAAAGCATCGGGCGCGTTCGTGCGTTCTACGGCAACTTCGGGGTGGTGGTGCGCACACTGGCATTTATTGCAGCCAACGGAGGCGAAGGCCTCCGGCAATCCACGCAGGACGCCGTGCTCAACGCCAATTACGTGATGCGCAAGCTGCAGGACCTCTACGAGCTTCCCTACAACGAGCCCTGCATGCACGAGTGCGTGCTCTCCGACCACCGCCAGGCCGCGCGCGGCGTTCATACCATGGACATCGCAAAGCGGCTGATCGACTATGGATTCCACCCGTACACCACCGCGTTTCCTCTGATTGTGCCGGGCGCCGTGATGATCGAGCCCACGGAAAGCGCCAGCAAGGAAGAGCTGGACGAGTTTATTGAGGCCATGCGGGCCGTCGCGGAAGAGGTGGAAGAGAACCCGGAATTCGTCCTGAAGGCGCCGTACACGACGCGGGTCAGCCGCCTGGACGAGGCCACCGCCGCCCGCAAGCCCATTCTTCGCTGGAAGGAATAATCAGCACCCGCCGGCCGCAGTTAGATGAAAATCACTTGCGACCCGGCAGCCTTGTCGAAAAAGTCCATCGCGGACAGCACGCCTTTCACCTGCGGCACCAGGTCCTCCCGCTTCAGCTTGAACATCTCCATCGCCATCTGGCAGGCATACATCTCCGTGCCGCTCGCCTCCAGTATGTCCAGCAGTTCGCCGATCGAGGGCAGGTCCAGCTTCTCGATTTCCTTCTTCATCATACGGGTGGCCATAAATTCCATTCCCGGCAAACCCCCGAGGAATGTCGGGATCTTCATGGAAGGATTGCCCACGGTGGCAACGTGGAGGTCGTTCAGTTTGCTCTTCGTGATGATGTCCATCCCCCAGAAAGTAAAGAACAGGTTCACATCAATTCCGCTCATTCGTGCCGCGTTGGCCAGAATCAGCGCGGGATAGGCCATGTCCAAGCTTCCCTTCGAGCAGATGATGGACACCTTCTTTATCGGTTCCGGCGCAGTGTTGGTTTCAGGTACAACCGCTTCAGCGATCTCTGTGTTGCTCATGGCTTTTCTCCTTTTCGCTAGACGCAACTGGTCGGTTTGGGGAGTCCGGAAATACGCGCCGCCAGCTTGCCCGGCCCCTTCGGAAACAGCTTGTACAGTTCCTTCATATCTACACCTGAAAGCTTCGCGATCCGGCGAAGGCCTGGTGCCTGGCCTTCTCTTGCCGCATCTTCACGGCAGAAAGCGATCACCTTCCAGTGTTTTTCGGTCAGCGGCGCCAAGCCTGTTTCCTCTGCAATGGCTTCGGCCATCGCAGGCGTCCAGCTTGCTTGATCCAGCAGAAAGCCCTCATCGTTGACTTCAACGGATTGCCCTCCATAGGAACGGATACTCATCGTTACCCCCTTCTTGGCCAGGCGGCAAGGCCCCTTTGCGTTATACTGCCGCCTTCATCATCTCTTCTTCTGTGACCACCTGTTTGCCTGCCATGGACATCTGGTCCGAAATTGGAAGCTGCCGGGCTGGCATCAGAAAGTTCCAGTACAGCCATCGGAAGGCAAGCTTTCCCAAGTGGTTGACCCGGCTTTCGCCAAGCAGCGTGAAAGGCCCAAATCCCGGTACCGGGAACTTGCCCGGCAGCGGTTGCACGTCGTAGTTGAAGTCGATGAGCAGCGCCTTCCCGAACCCGGTTTCGATGAAGCAATTGGCATGCCCGTCAAAATCCATCAGCAGGCTCTGGCCGCGGATGGCACGCATGATGTTCCGGGTGAGAACGCCGCTCTGGAAGTGCGCTACCGAGCCCGCCTTCGAACTTGGCAGGTCCGTCGCATCCCCCAGAGCGAAGATGTGGTCCTGTCCCTTGACCCGCAGGGTGTGCTTGTCCGTGGGAATAAAGTTCATGTCATTCCCCAGTCCCGACGCCCCGATAAACTCCGCGCCCTTGTGCACAGGGATGCTCACCAGCAGGTCATACTGTACGTGGCGCTCGTCGTAAGAAACCAGCTTCTGGCCGTCCGGGTCCACTTCCGCCAGCCCGAACTCCGTCTCCAGATGGATGCCCTTCTGTTTTAACATGTGGCTCAGCCGCACGTTGCATACGGGCTTGGTGAACGCGCCGTCAAGCGGCGTCACATATATCAATTCCACACGGTCGCGAATCCCCCGTTTCCGGAAGAAGGCGTCGGCTAGGAAGAGCCACTCCATCGGGGCCACCGGGCACTTGATCGGCATCTCGGCGACGTTCAGGACAATGCGGCCACCACGGAACTCCGTAAGCGCCTCGCGCAACTTCAGAGCCCCTTCCAGTGTGTAGAAGTCGTGAATGCTGCGTCGCCACTCGCTCCCCATCAGGCCGGGCGTCTCCTCTGGCCGGACGTGCGAGCCACTGGCGATCACAAGCAGGTCATAGGATACTGATTCAGCACCTTCCAGCATCACCTTGCGTTTGTCGGGATCCACAAGTTGCACGGGCCGCTGAATCCACTGCACACCACGTCCCAGCGTCCGGCCCCTCCGGCGGCGGATCTTCGCTTCGTCGCGGGCGCCAAACGGCAGGAAAAGCAGTCCTGGCTGGTAAAGATGCTCAGGCGCCGGATCGATGACCGTCAAAATCCAATCGGCCGACAGCTCCCGCCTCAAATGGTTGGCCACCATGGTGCCGGCAGCCCCCGCTCCAATGATTGATAGGTTTTTCATCTCTGATCCTCCGAAACCTTGTTAATAGCAAGTGGCATGCCAGCTTATTTGATCCTTTAAATTCAATAACTTGTAGCCGTATTGAAAGGGAATACGAGGTAGGAAGAAACATAATATTGCAACATTTCGTGCCAAATGAAACACTCTGTTTAAGGGAAGCCTGGAGGGCCGTTCAGGCCAGCTTGTGTTCACGCATCAGCCGCCACAATGTCGTACGGCTGATGCCCAGCGCGTGGGCGGTAGCGTCGCGCCGCCAGTGATGAGTATCGAGCTCTGCCCGAAGATGGGCGGCGTCAAGATTGCGGGCTGCGGGGGGCGCTGCGTTTGCCACAGGTTCGCCGATCCCGGGGGCGGGCTTCGGCGAGGGCAGGTGAACCATAGCCCCTTCGAGGATTCCGGCGGGCAAGTCCTCGGGCAGGATCGTCTCTGATTTGGAAACGGCGACTGCATACTCGATGGCGTTGGCCAGCTCGCGCACATTGCCTGGCCAGGAGTGATCCAGAAAAACGCGCATGGCCTGGGGGGAGAGTCTCTTGAACAGGCCATGTTGCTGGCTGAAGCGCGCTAACAAGTGATTGGCCAAGGGTTGGATGTCCTCCGGGCGGCTGCGCAAAGGCGGGATTTTGAGCGGCACAACCCGCAGCCGATAATAGAGGTCTTCACGGAACCGGCCCTCCGTCATCGCCTGGCGCAAATCCTGATTGGTGGCGGCGATGATGCGCGCGTTGGTAGTGCGGGATTGGTTCTCGCCAACACGCGCGAAGGTGTGCTCCTGAAGAACACGGAGCAGTTTCACCTGCAGGTGGGGCGCGATATCTGCAATCTCGTCAAGGAAGAGGGTCCCATCCGAGGCCACCTCAAAGCGCCCGAGGCGGTCCCGCACCGCTCCGGTGAAGGCGCCGCGAACGTGTCCGAACAGTTCGCTGTCAAGCAATTCCGCGGGCAAAGCTCCGCAATTCACCGCGACAAAAGCAGCATGCCGGCGCGGAGAGTGCTCGTGAATCGCGCGTGCTATCACTTCCTTTCCGGTTCCGGTCTCGCCGGTGATCAGGATGGTAGCCTCGCTTTGCTCAAGATTCTCGATCAGCCTGAAAATCTGGAGCACCGCCGGGGAGCTGGCGACAACCCCCGAGAAAAAGGTCGGCCCTCCGCCGCCGGAGGGTTCCTCTTCGGCAGGCCGCATCATGATCAGGTGCGCAATCCGCGGATCGCAGATATCGGGAGGACCGTGCTTGAGCGGCGCCACGGTGATCGACACCAGGCGTGGCCCGGCGCCTTCAAACTGCAGGGTCGCCCGCCACCCCTCGCGGCGGTCGCCGGCCTGCAGTGCCCGCCGTAACGGCCCGTTCCGGCCAAAAAGATCTTCTCCCAGCAGTTCCTCGACAGGCCGGCCGCGCACTCTAAGCGCAGTGCCCGGGCCCAGCAACTTCTCCAACATGATAGAGGCGTGGAGAACTCGGAAGTGCGGATCCAGACAGACAAAGGCCCGCCCCACCGACGCCAGCGCGCGGCTCACGCCAATCAATGCCGCCCGGGACAGCGGATCAAGTGATGCGTCGGCCTCGTAGAGGCCAGCAGCCGCATCGTCCAGCAGGGGCACGCGGGCACTACCGCCGTTCTCGACTTGTCCATCCCCGATTACGTTGCCGGCGGGGTGCGATTTTTCGCTCTGGCTCATTTCTGTCCTCGTTGAAATTATTATATGACCTAACCGTTTCCGGATTGAACGCGAATTCGTAAGCCGCAGATAGTTCCGGATTTTGACAGCTTTCTAACGAACCAAGCTTACCCCACTTTCGGGGATCGCCTCCGCGAAAGGATTGTTGGCTCCCTGATCGAGGCGGAAAACCTGCCCGTACGGCGTGCTCCGCGCAAGCTCCTGTTTACCTGCATTATGGGTTGATCCTTAAACCACAATATCTAGCATCCTGCAAAAAATTAACCCACGATATTGGGTTTTTCGCTTTACAGCACCCTGGAATCGTGGTAGTTTGAGCGAAGTGCTTGGGGTAGCTCGCAACTACCTATTGCTGCGCGCCAGAGGCATGACGGGTAAGGCGAGCGCGTTGAAGGTAAGACGGCAACAACGCCGGGGAAATTCGCCGGGAACTCGGTTGTGTGCGTGGTGCCCTTCCCTTGAGGTTTCACGGTTGGACGTTTGCTTGAGGTGTCTCTACAGGGCGTTCGCTGAAGGGCTTCAGTTGTTTGAACGGAGGCAATCATCTTGCTGAAACTAAAAAGATTAGATCTGCTCGGCTTCAAGTCGTTCGCCGACCGAACGCGCTTGGAATTCCAGGATGGAACGGCGAGCATCGTAGGGCCGAACGGTTGCGGGAAGTCCAATCTGTCCGACGCCATGAATTGGGTCCTGGGCGAGCAAAGCGCGCGCCTGCTCCGTGGTGAGCGCATGACGGACGTGATTTTCAACGGTACCGGTACCCGCCCGCCAACCGGAATGGCTGAAGTCAGCCTGACGCTGGTAGATCCAGACTACGACGGCAGTGAAGAAATTGCTGAAGGGCCTGAGCCGGTCGAGGCCGGTATAGAGGCCGCAGATGCCGGGGATTCGGCAGAAGGCGTTGCCGCTGAAACGGAGCATGCCTCAGCCGTCCGGCGCGCTGTCTACAAGGACTACTTGAAGGACGGTTCCGGCCAGATTACCGTTACGCGTCGTCTGTTCCGTTCCGGCGAAAGCGAATATCTGATCAACGGTCGCGCCTGCCGCCTGCGCGATATTCAGGATCTCTTCATGGGTACAGGGCTGGGCCCGGAATCCTACGCCATCATCGAGCAGGGGCGCATTGGCCAGATCCTAAGTTCCAGGCCGGCGGACCGCCGTCTGATCCTGGAGGAAGCCGCGGGCATCTCCAAGTTCAAAGCCCGCAAGCGCGCGGCTGAGTTGAAGCTGGAATCTTCGCGCGGGAACCTCTCGCGGATCACAGACATCCTGGAAGAAGTCATCAAGCAGGTGAATTCGCTGAAGCGCCAGGCCTCAAAGGCGCGGCGATATCGTGAACTGCAAACGGAATTGACAGGCCGGCAGAAGGTCACGCTGGGCTCGCGCCTGAGCATTCTGGAATCGCAATGCCAGGTGCTGCGCATCGAAAGCGGAATGCTGCAGCATCTTTGCGCCGAAGAAAACCGGGGGCTGGAACTGCTGACCAACGAGCAGCGGACCAACACGGCGCGCTGCGAAGAACTTGAAGGCAAACTGATTTCCATCCGCGAAACGCTTTCGCAAAACGAACTGGAACGGCAAAGGCTGCAATCGCGGCTGGAGCAGATCGGGCAGCAGATTTCCGCGCTCGAATCGCGAAGCTCCGAAGCTGGGCAGGAGAGCACGCAGATTCGCGCTCGCATAGAACTGCTGGAGCAGGAAGCCGCCCAGCGTGCACAGGAACACGAGACTCTGCTGCAGGAACAATCAGCCGCCGGGCAGGAGGGCGCGCAACTGCAGGAAAAGCAGGAAGAACTCGGTCGCCGCATCCGCGAGGCTGAGCGCGCCGTTGAGCAGTCGCGCCAAGCGCTCATGGCCTGCATCGGCCGGGCGTCCAACCTGCGCAACCAGCTTGTCCAGGCTGAGGAAATGAGCCTGGCGCTGGATCGGCAGGAAGCAAGGCTCAATGAAGAACGCTCCGGCGTTGAAGCCGAACGTCATCAGCGCGCCGCGGAACTCGAAACGCTGGCGCAGGAGCATGAGCGCTTCCAGACCGAGTTGGCGCACCTGGCTGAATCGACATCCCAGACGGCCGCCGCGCTGGACGAGTCGCAGAAGGCGGAATCGACTGAAAGGCGCGATCTCGAAAGCCTGCGCCGCGAGTTTTCCGGCATGCAGGCGCGCAAGCAGACGCTGGAAGAATCTCTGGCGCGGCATGCATATTCCACCGACAGCGTTCGCAAACTTTTGAACGGAGAGTTCCCTTCCAACGGCCATCATTTCCGGCCGCTCGGCGTGCTGGCGGATTTTCTGGAAGTCTCTCCCGGATACGAAGAGATTGTTGAGGAATTTCTGAAGCCGGAACTCGATTGCGTGGTGGTTGAACAGCACGCGGAAGCCCGCAGCGGCATTGAAATCCTTAAAGCGGAAGGCACGGGCCGCTCAACGTTCTTCGTCACACGCGGCGATGCCGCAGGGCACATCGGCAGCAACGGACAACACCAGATCAGCCAGGAAGCCGGCGTGGTAGCTTCGCTGCGGGATATGGTCCGCCTAGAGCCCCGCCTGGGGCTGAACGGCGATCCCCCGCTGCCGTCGCTCAGCAAGGCTTACCTGGTGGAAGACACCGCGGCAGCCGAGCGGCTGGCTTTGAGTTATCCCGAGTGCCACTTTGTCACTCGCTCCGGCGAGCACTATCATCACCGGCTTGTCTCCGGCGGGCGCGGATCGAGCGCAGGACCGCTGGCCCTGCGGCGCGACTTCCGCGACCTGGAACGGCGCACCGCCGAGGTCGAATTGAACATTCAGGCTCGGGAGGCCCGGCTGTCCGCCCTGGAAGAACAGGTGCAAACGCTGCGAGAGAACCTGAGCAAACTGACTACGGCACGGCAGGAATCCGAGAAGAATTCCGTGGTCGGGTCGGAGCGCCTGCGGCAGGCTCAGCAGGTGCTTGCACGCGCGCTTGAACGGTTGCGTGTTTTCGGAGAGGAGAGCCAGCGACTTGAAGCTGAACGTCAGTCGCTGCAGTCAAAACAGGTGGCGATACGCGCTCAGCTTGAAGCCGAGGAAGCAGAGAAAGTGCGGCTTGAAGCTGAAATCGCCACCAACTCCGAGCAGGTGGGCGTGGAACGGCAGGCGTTTGACCAGGGCGCGCAAACCCTGGCCCAGGCGCAGGCACGCTTCAGCACCCTGCAGGAACGCACCCGGGCGCTCGGTGCAGAACGTTCGCGTCTGGCCGCCCAGGCGCGCGAAATGAGCGACCGCGTTGAACATCTTGCGCGCCAGGTAAGCGGCTGGGAAGAAAACCAGCAGCAGCTTGCCGCCGAAGCGGAAGCCACTCGCGCACGCGACGCCGAACTTGAAGCCACGCATGCCCGGCTGAAGCAGGGGTTGCAAGGCATTGGCGAGGAATTGCAGACTGTTCGCACGCGGCGGGACCAGCTCCGGCCGCAGGTTGAGCAGGCCCGCGCCCGCTACGAAGCGGCGAGAGAGAAACGCTCTGAAGTGGAAGTCGCACAAGCTCGCGCCGAGTCTGACCGCGACCATCACGCCCAGCAATGCCGCGAATCGCTCCAGCAGGAACCCGAGGCGTTGCTGGCTGAACTGGCCAAAGAAGCCCTGCTCACCGACGAAGCTCTGGAGGCAGCGGAAGAGGAAGTCCGCCAGATCAAGAAGAAGATCGAAAATCTGGGTCCGCTCAACATGATGGCGCTTGAGGAATTGAGAGAGGCCGAGGAACGCTACGAGTTTCTGGAAAGCCAACGGCAGGACCTGCTGGCTTCCATTGAAGACACCGCACAGGCCATCAAGGAAATCGACCGGCTTTCGCGCATGCAGTTTATGGAAGCGTTCAAGGCCATCAACGCCAACTTTGCGGAATCGTTCCGCACGCTGTTTGGCGGCGGCATTGGCCAGTTGCGGTTGACCGACGAGGAAGATCCCGACAGCGGGCTCGACATTGTGGTCCAGCCGCCCGGCAAGCGCCTGCAGAACATCCTGCTGCTCTCCGGCGGCGAAAAGGCTCTGGCCGCGCTGGCCCTGCTGATCGCAATCTTCCATTATACGCCAAGCCCGTTCTGCGTGCTGGACGAAGTGGATGCGCCGCTCGACGATACCAACGTGGGCCGCTTCACGCGCATGATCGAGAAGATGAGCTCGGCAACACAGTTCATCCTGATCACCCACAACAAGGCCACCATGGAAATCGCCCGCGCCATCTACGGCGTTACCATGGAAGAACCGGGCGTTTCAAAGCTGATCTCGGTTCAACTGGAAGAATTTGTAGAAGAGCCGGAAGCCGTGCCAGCTTGATGGCCCCCCCCCAAGAAGGTTGTAATGGTAGATTCTCTCTTGAATTTCAAGAGTAATTTTTCTTTTGAAGGTGGAGGAAACTTTTCTTTTTAGCATCAGGCGGCGGCCTCCATTGTGGAAATCTCTGAGGGCGGGAGTTGAAAGAGTTTCGAC
>JAJYLL010000022.1 GCA_021787735.1 Acidobacteriota bacterium
GCCGCGGACCGCACCGGGCACATGATCCTGCAGACCATGTACCAGCAGTGCCTGAAGAACCAGGTGCACTTCTACGATGAGTACCACGTGCTGGACCTGCTGATCGAACAGGGGCGCTGCGCCGGTGTGGTGGCGCTCTGCCTGGCTACAGGTGAACTCCACACCTTCCACGCCAAGGCCGTGATTTTTGCCACGGGCGGCTGCGGAAGGATGTTCAGTGTGACCTCCAACGCCCTCGCCCTTACGGGCGATGGCATGGGCGTGGTGCTGCGGCGAGGGATTCCGCTGGAGGACATGGAATTCTTCCAGTTCCATCCCACCGGCATCTACAAGATGGGCATCCTGCTCAGTGAGGCTGCGCGCGGCGAAGGTTCCATTCTGAGGAACAAGGATGGCGAGCGCTTTATGGAGCGCTATGCGCCCACGCTGCTGGACCTGGCTCCGCGCGACATGGTTTCACGCGCAATTTACCGCGAAATCCGCGAAGGGCGCGGCATCGGCGGGAAGAATTACGTCCACCTCGACATGACGCACCTGGGCCGGGAGGTGCTGGATCAGAAGCTGCCCGACATCACGGACTTTGTGCGGACTTACCTGGGAATTGAGCCCGCCAAGGAACTGATTCCTATACAACCCACAGCGCATTATGCGATGGGAGGAATTCCGACTGACAACGACGGCCGTGTGGTGATCGATGAGAAGAACACGCCGATCCCCGGGCTTTATGCCGCAGGTGAAACGGCTTGCGTCTCAGTGCACGGAGGCAACCGCCTGGGCACCAATTCGCTGGTTGACATCCTGGTGTTCGGCCGGCGCAGCGGCCGCCATGCCGCGCGGTTTATCAAGGAAAATGAACTGCCGCCGCTCGGTGAGAAACCCGAAGAACGCTCGCGCGAAATCCTGGACCGGTTGCTCTCAAGCCAGGGCCAGGAGCGCGCTGCCGACATCAGGGACACGCTCCAGAAGGAAATGATGGAGAAGGCTTCCGTCTTTCGCGAAGCCGGAACGCTGGCGGCTATGCGTGAAAAACTCAAGGAGATTCGCGGCCGCTACGCGAACGTCATGATTGAGGACCGGGGCACGAAGTATAACACCCAGTTGCTTGAAATTTTCGAACTCGGGGTCATGATTGACCTGGCCGACGTGCTGGTGGAAGGCGCACTGGCCCGCCAGGAGAGCCGCGGAGCACATTCCCGCGAAGATTTCCCCAAGCGCGACGACCCCAATTTCCTGAAGCACACTTTGGCTTATCTTGGACCCAAGGGAGTCGAGTTGGCCTATAAGCCAGTGAGGATCACGAGGTTCGAGCCCAAGGAAAGGAAGTACTAACCCATGCAGGTGACGCTGAAAATCCGGCGCTTCAATTCGGAGAAGGACTCGGAACCGTGGTGGGGTGAATATAAGTTTGAAGCCGAGCCTACCGACCGTCTGCTCGATGCCCTGAACCACGTGAAGTGGTATCTCGACGGGACCCTGACCTATCGCCGCTCCTGCGCGCACGGCGTTTGCGGCTCAGACGCCATGCTGATCAATGGCCACAACGGTCTGGCCTGCAAGTTGCTGCTGAAGAACCTGGGCAATAAGATCACCGTGGAGCCCATGAGGGGCCTTCGCGTTGTCAAGGACCTGCTGGTCGATATGGAGTCATTCTTCGACAAGTACAAGGCGATCAAGCCTTACCTCATTACGGAATCGCCGGAGCCCGAGCAGGAAAGACTGCAATCGATTGAAGACCGCGAGAAATTTGATGACACGACGAAATGCATTCTCTGCGGCGCCTGCACTACATCCTGTCCGTCTTTCTGGGCCAATTCGGAGTATCTGGGGCCGGCGGCCATCGTCAACGCCCATCGGTTTATCTTTGACAGCCGCGACGAAGGGAAAGAAGAGCGGCTGGCTGTCCTGAATGCCGCCGAAGGGGTCTGGCGCTGCCGGACTATTTTCAATTGCGTTGAAGCCTGTCCGCGTGGCATTAACGTGACCCGCGCCATCGGGGAAGTCAAGAAGGCCTTGCTCTTCCGCAGACCTTGACTATGCCTCTGGAGTTCCCCCCTGCCCGATACGATATCTCCTGGAGGATTTTCATGTCCTTCCAGGATTCCACCTTATTCACGCGACGTGAACTGCCGCCTGGCATGAGTGCGTCTATGGCCCTTGTCGGCGTGTCCCGCAAACCTGGGAGGTAGCCGATGAAATCTAATGCTCTAGGAAACTCCCCGGTCCGCAAGCGTTTCGATCTGCTGATTCGGGGTGGCAGAGTTATTGATCCGTCGCAGGACCTTGACGCCGTGCGCGACGTTGGGATCGCGGGCGGTAAGATCGCCCGCATTGAAGCGAACATTCCCGGCGATGAGGCGCTGGAGGTCATTGAGGCAGGCGGGAAGATCGTGACGCCGGGCCTGATTGATATTCACACTCACGTCTTTCCGTACGTCGGGCCCTATGGAATCGAGCCTGACCCCTACTGCCTGCACCGGGGTGTTACCACGGTGGTGGATGCGGGCACATCGGGCGCGTTCAGTTTTCCTGTCTTTCGAAAGTTCATCATCGAGCGGGCTGCTACGCGCATCCGGGCGCTTCTCCATGTGGTCTCAATCGGGATGATCGCCGGCGGCACGCCGAACATGGGCGAACTCGAAGACCTGCGATATTGCGTTCCGAAAATTGCCATTGAAGAGGTGAACAAGAACCGCGATCTGATTGTGGGCTTGAAAATACGCTTTTCCAGGGGCTACACCGGACCCAATGATTACGAGGGCATGAAGCGCGCTCGTGAGGCCGCGGATGAATTGCGGCTGCCCCTCATGATTCATATCGGCTGGGCTCATACGGCGCTGCCCAAGCTGCTGGAGCTGATGAAAAAAGGCGACGTGGTTACACATTCTTTCAATGGCCGTCCGAACGGAATTATCGACGAGGACGGGAAGCTTCTGCCGGAGGTGATTGAGGCCCGCCAGCGCGGAGTGCTGTTCGATGTGGGTCATGGAGCTGGAAGCTTTTCGTTTGACATGATGGAAAAATGCCTGCAGCAGGATTTCCTGCCCGATACGATTTCGAGCGACCTCTATTCCGCTAACATCGATGGTCCCGTGTTTGACCTGGTCACGACGCTCTCAAAATTTCTGATGCTCGGGTTGAGCCTGCGGCAGGTCATTGAACGAGCGGCCGCAAGGGCCGCGCGGGTGTTTGATTTTGGGGCTGAAATTGGAGCCCTGCGGCCGGGCGCTGAAGCCGACGTCAGCGTGCTGGAACTGCGTGAAGGAAAGTTCGTTTTTGCCGACTCGGGAGGCAAAACGCGGACCGGGCGGCAGAAGATCGAGCCGGTGGTGACCATCCGCGACGGAAAGGCATATTACCCCACAGCGTAACTCATGGCTTTCAACGCCTCCGCGTAAAGTGTCCCGCGGATGACCGGCAGCGGCCGGTCACTTCAGGTGCTTGTCAAGAAACTCCAGCGTTCGGGCCTTGGCGTCCTTTGCCGCTTCCGGACGATAGCCTGCCTTGTTATTTTCGTTTTCAAAAGCGTGGCTGGCGCCGGGGTAGATCTTGGCGTCGATTGACTTGCCCTGCGCTTGCAGCGCCTTTTCAAACGCGTGCACTGCGGAGGGCGGAATGCCGTGGTCCTCAGCGCCGAAATTTCCCATCAGAGGTGCCTTGATCTTTTTGATTTCGGCCGGGTCCGTTGTGAGCTCGCCATAATCAATCACGCACGCGGCAAGCTTTGGCTCATGAATGGCAAGCTGCAGCGAGTATCCACCGCCCATGCACCACCCGATGGAACCGATCTTGTCCATATTGACATTCGGCATTGCAGCCAGATAATTGTATGCGGCCTTCAGATCGCGAATTGCGCGGTCGCGGGGCAGGCTCCGCGCCAGTTTGCTTGCTTCTGAGGGCACTGCGGTTACCTGGCCGTGATAGAGGTCGGGAGCGAGCGCAACATAGCCGTGCTCAGCGAACTCACGGGCTTGCTCCTTAACCCAATCATTCAATCCCCACCATTCCTGAATAACCACCAGCGCAGGATGGCGGCCCGGCGAAGTGGGCATTGCCAGATAGCCCGAAGCGGTTTCAGCTCCGCTCTTGAAATGAACGGTTTCTGTCTTGACGGGTGCCTGGGCACCTGCAAAGGACGCGACAAACAAACTGACACAAATGAGCATCGCAATTCTATGCATTGAGTGCCTCCCCCAGCGAAAGGTGGTATGACTTCAGCTATGATTATAGTCTCGAAATCAGACGGTTTGCGATGGAGATTGTTGCAGATAGCTCGCGGGGTAAGGGGATTCTCCTGCATGGCAAGGCGTGGCGCTGACAGGAGGTTCTTGTAGTATAATTGGCATTTTGTTGCCGGATGAATGTTGAGTACACGCCGTTGGAGCCACACAGCAGCGAATTTATATCGCCCGTTGGCTTTCCAGGTCCGCGGCGGTGGAGGCGCTTCGGCTAGGGCATTACTTGGGGAACCGCCGGCATCTTAAGTTCCGCATGAAACTGTCTCGCCGCCAAATCCTGGGTTCGGGAGCGGCCCTCTTGGGCTCCAATCTGATGGAAGTCGTAACGACGCCCATCTGGAAATGGACGGGAATTCCTGTTCTCAAAGCCGCGGGAGTTCCTAATCCTGAAAGCTCTATCCCCGTCACCTTCGTGGATGTTGCGAAAGAGGCCGGCTTGAATTCCGTGAACGTGTGGGGCGGGGTCCATATCAAGAACTACATTATCGAGGCCAAAGGCAACGGTATTGCCTTCTTTGATTACGACAATGATGGCTGGATTGATATCTATCTGACCAACGGAACACGGCTGAACACGACATGGCCTCCCGGCCAGACGCCCACAACGCACCTCTACAAGAACAACCGCGACGGAACCTTCACCGATGTGACGGAGCACGCCGGAATCGGGCGACCGGGCTGGCAAACAGGGGTTTGTGTTGGCGATTACGACAACGACGGCTGGGATGACATTTTCCTGACGTTTTGGGGACACAACATCCTGTTCCACAATAACGGCGACGGGACGTTTACCGATGTCACCAAGAAGGCAGGCCTTTATAAGGACGAAGTTCGATGGGGCACTGGCTGCACCTGGATCGATTACGACCGCGACGGATCCCTGGATCTTTTCGTAGCCAATTACATCGTGCTGGATCTTGAAAATGTGCCCGCTCCGGGCCAGACCGGTTACTGCCAGTGGAAGGGCCTTCCAGTGATGTGCGGGCCGCGCGGCCTGCCCCCCGGATCAAATCTTTTTTACCACAACAACGGGGATGGGACTTTTACCGATGTGTCTGAGGAGTCGGGCATCCTGGCACCGGGTCCCCGGTATGCGATCACTGCCGTATCCTACGACTTTGACAATGACGGTTGGCCGGACATCTACGTAGCCGTTGATTCCGAACCGAGCATCCTGTTCCACAACAAGCACGATGGAACGTTTGAAGACATCGGCGTGATGGCAGGATGCGCTTATAACGAAGACGGCCAGGAGCAGGCCGGCATGGGAATTGGTGTGGGCGATTACGACTGCGACGGCTGGCTCGACATCTTCAAGACCAACTTTTCTGATGATACGTCTGATCTCTACCACAACAATGGTGACGGCACTTTCACCGACGTCACTTTTATGGCTGGAGTGGGCCAGGACAGGGAGGACGTGAAGTGGGGATGCGGTTTTGTGGATTACGATAACGACGGCTGGGCAGACATCATCCAAGTGGATGGCCACGTTTACCCCATGATTGACAATTATCACCTTGATCAATCATTCAAGGAGCCCAGAGTCGTTTATCACAATCTCGGGAATGGAAGATTCAAGAACGTCTCTGCCGAGATGGGACCGGGAATCAACGCGCGGTTTTCGAGCCGCGGCTGCGCGTTTGGCGATTACGATAACGACGGCGACATCGACGTCGTGATCTCTAACATGAATGACCTGCCGTCGCTGCTCCGCAACGATGGCGGGAATAAGAACAACTGGATCAAGCTCAAACTGATCGGAACCGTCTGCAACCGGACGGCGATTGGTGCCCGCGCTTACGTGACTGTTGGAAAGCACCGGCAGATGGATGAGGTCCATAGCGGGACCAGCGTGATTTCCCAAAGCGATTTGCGACTGCATTTTGGCGTCGGCAAAGCCAAGACGATTGACCTGATTGAAGTCACGTGGCCCACCACACAAAAAATCGAGAAGTTTGCCAACGTGGACGTGAACCAGATCCTGACCATCCGCGAGGGTCATGGGATTATCAAGAAGACAAAACCCGGCACGTAGTCCTGCATCCGGTTCAGCGGGCTCCTGTAATCCAATCCAGAATGTGGGTAGAATTGAATAGTTGACGGAACACACCGGCAGATGGCTTTGCCGGGTTTCTTGTTTTGAGGGATTGCTTGAGTTCGCCGAATGTTGGAGGCCGTCTTTTGCGCTCATATCGGATAGTTGTTGCGGGGCTGGCTATTTTCTTCGTGTGCGCTTGCATGGGGCAGTCTGTCTGGCTGGTTTGCGCGCCTCTGCCAGGTGCCGAAGCGGACGCGACTCCGAAGATCGCCAGTATTCAACCCTCGCAAGCGCAACCAGGCAGCCACGTTACTGTGAAGATCTCCGGCGAGAAGTTTCTTTCCGGGGCGTACGCCACATTTTTCGATCCCGCCATCCATGTTCTCGCGACGCGGCGTACCAGTGAAACAGCGATGGAAGTGGATATCGTTATTGGCGCAGCGGCGAAGGCGCAATCGGTGATCCTCTATGTTTCGAATCCCTCGGGTGAATCTGCCCAGACAGCATTCACAATTGCCTCGGCCAATGCCGAGCCCACGGAGGCAAGCACATCCTCACCGGCGGACTCTCCAGTTGTGACCAAAGTTGACCCACCCAGGGCCGAACCCGGCAGCAAGCAAAGCCTGAAGGTCACGGGCAAGAGCTTCAAGGAAGGCGCGAAGGTGGCATTTTCAAACCCCGGGATTCGTGTTTTGGAGACCCAATTCAAGAAGTCCACGCAGTTGGTCGCCCAGATCGAAGTTGCATCCAATGCGCCAACCGGCAAGACCGGCTTGTTTGTTATTAATCCCGACGATAGCGAAGTTGAGACAAGCTTTGAGATTGGAGGGGGAGTTGCAAAGAAGTCCGGGGCGGTAACTGCCAAGGCGACGACATCAACATCAACATCGACAAACACTGCAACTCAGCAATTCAGCGTGTACAATCTTGGAGACGCCACCAGTATTTTCCAGCACCCCGGTCAGGCCAAGGGGCAACTGGTTGTGAAGAGCGGCAAACTCGAGTACAACCAGGACGGGAAAGTTGTCTTTGCAGTCAAGCCGGGCGATATCCAGGAAATTGCCCCCAATGTTTTTTTTGGACTGAACACCGGGACTTTCCATATCATCCTGGATTCCGGTAAGACCTATAACTTTGTTTCCTCGACGCTTACACCCGCGGATACGAATTCAATCGTTGAATCCCTGCGCACTGCGCTGAAGTAACAACTAAGCGCCGGCATTTCGCTGTGTGCTTAAGTTGCTTGTGCCGGCCGACGTGGACCCGAGGGAAGGCGACAGGGGATTCGAATCTCTCAGCTCCATTTCCATGCGAGTTTTGGGAAGACTATTCGGATGCTTTTGCTGAATAAACGTGATCAACTTTTCGCGGACAAGACACCGCAAGTCCCAGGCCTTTGGAGAATCCGAGGCGCTCATCAAGGCACGCAGTTCCATGGTGTGCTCGCTCGCATTGGTAACCTGTAGTCCCCAGACTTTTCTGTCCCACAGGTCTGTGGTTTCCAGAATGCGATGGAGTTCCTGCCGAATTTCTTCCACCGGGACGGTGTAATCAGTGTAGAGGAAAACCGTACCCAGCAGGTCTGCCGTGGCGCGCGTCCAGTTCTGAAACGGATGCTCGATAAAGTAGGAGATTGGCACGATGAGCCTGCGCAGATCCCATATTCGAACCACCACATAAGTGGTGGTGATCTCTTCGATCCAGCCCCATTCTCCTTCCACGATGACCACGTCATTCAGCCGGATGGGTTCGGTAAGGGCGATCTGCAAGCCGGCAAGCAGGCTGGAAAGCGTTGGCCGGGCCGCCATGCCCATGACCAGTCCGGCAATGCCAGCCGACGCAAAAAGGCTGACGCCGAATTGGCGAACGCTCGGGAACGTCATCAGCATCACTGAACATGCAACGACGGAGGTGACAACAATGGCCGTCCGTCGGAGCACATGAATCTGCGTCTGGATTTTGCGCGCACGCAGGTCATCGCTGACGCCGATCTTGTATCTTTCAGCGGCGACATCTTCAAAAACGTCGATCAGAACGATCAGCAACCAGGCCACCGCAGCAATCATTCCCAGGGCAATGATGTGGCGGATAATCCTCGTCGGCTCTGGGGGCAGAGAAGTGGCCGGCAGCGCCAGAAACAATGCCAGCAGCGGGAGGATCAATTTGGCCGGCTTGCGCCCGTGCTGGACCAGCGAATTATCGATCCCGCTTCCAGTCCGGCTCGCAAGCTGCTGCGCGGCGGAGAACAGGATCTTGTGAGCAATACGGGACAGAATGAGAGCCCCGAGTAGGATTGCGCCTGATGTTGCCCATTCTTTCCAGTTGCTTAACAGATGAGTCATCGGTCATTACCTCCACGAGATGCTGGAATGGACCACGCGAGCTATGAAATACCCTTCCCCCAATATGCCACAGCTTCATGGCGTGCCTTTAATATGTTATAGTTGAGTAGATTGGCAAGTTTGATTAACGCGTCCAGGTCTTTCTCTTGAAACGCTACGGGGAACATCGTTTTCCAGGGAAGTTGTTTGTCGTTGAAGGCATCGACGGCTCTGGCAAGTCGACTCAGCTTAATCTCCTTCATCAGTGGCTTCGGGCCGAAGGGTACGGGACTGTTTTCAGTGAGTGGAACTCCTCCCCTCTGGTGCGCGAAACAACGCGGCGGGGCAAAAAGAGAAAAATGCTGACCCCTGCCAGCTTCTGTCTGATTCACGCCACCGACTTTGCCGACCGTATGGAGCACAACATCATTCCCCTCTTGAAGGCTGGCGCCGTAGTGCTTTGCGACCGTTACATTTATACGGCGTTCGCGCGGGATGTTGCGCGCGGGATGGATCCCGGCTGGGTAAGGGAGCTATACGCCTTTGCCGTGAGGCCCACGCTGGCATTCTATTTCCGGGTTCCTTTGGATGTGGCCATGAAGCGGCTGCTCAACGGGCGCAGCGGGTTCAAATTTTATGAGGCCGGTATGGACCTTGGGTTGAGTGGTGATGCGGTTGAGAGCTTTGAGATCTTCCAGGGTCACATCATCAAAGAGTATGAAGAGATGATTCCGGAATTCGACTTGACCGTGGTGGATGCCACGTTGCCAATCGAGGAGCAGCAGACCCGAATGCGGCAACTGGTGAAGTCCAAACTGGCTCAGGCAAAACGGCTGAGGGTGGCGCCATGAGATCAACCTACGGCGTGGTCTTGCCGGGCATGAACCTGGAGAACCTCCCGGGCAAGCTGATTGTGATTGAGGGGACCGATGGCGTCGGACGCTCAACCCAGATCCAGTTGCTTAGGCCCTGGCTGGAACAACAGGGCCGGGCGGTGGTGGACACCGGGATGACCCGCTCCAAACTGGCCGGGAAGGGGATCAAGCAGGCCAAGCAGGGACATACGCTGGGCAAAGTAACACTCAACCTGTTCTACGCGACCGACTTCGCCGACCGGCTGGAAAACGAGATTGTTCCGGCCTTGCGCGCGGGTTTTGTGGTTCTTACGGACCGCTACATCTACTCCCTGATCGCTCGGGCCGTCGTTCGGGGGATTGAACCTGCATGGGTCCGGAACGTTTACCGCTTCGCGCTAATACCGGATGCCATTTTCTACCTCAGGATCGGCGTAGAGGAATTGATTCCCCGCGTTGTCTTCTCAACGGGTTTTGATTACTGGGAATCCGGCATGGATTTGCACCCGAGCGAGGACATGTATGAGAGCTTCCAGAAGTACCAGACCGCCCTTCTTTCCCAGTTTGAAAATCTGGTAGAAGAGTACCAATTCAAGGTCGTCAATGCCAGCCAGAATATCCCCGAGGTTTTTGAGGACTTAAAGGAGGGGATCAGTGAAGTGCTGGCGGAGAGCGAACCCCCATCATTGGAGGCTATTGGGGCGCAAGGACATCGGGAAGCCCTGACTTCTCCAAGCCCGGTGCCGGCGGACGGCAATGGGGCCGAAAGCTGAGAACGCGGGCCCTATGATTCTGCAAAGAGAGCGGCAGGCGAATCCACCATTCTGCGTACCCATTCTCTGGTCCTGATAAAGCCCGTCCTGTCCTGAACCATTGCAAAATACTTCATTTCGAGTATGGACTTCAGCGCCCTGTTCCTCATAATTAATCGTTCAATCTGAATGGCCATTTTCAGGTGATCACGCAGAAAGTCCCGGTCAGCGATCATCGCGATAACGGCGTCTTCAAAAACAATCAGATCGTGCCAGTCTCCCAATTGCCCCTGCAAATTCCGGAGCCAGATCAAGACCTCTTTGCTTCCTGGAACGTCGAACGCCTGAATGACCTCAATCAAGTAGCGAACGCGCTTGGCGGCAATCCTCGTCCGGTGTAATACGGCAGGACCGTGATCGTGGCGCGATTGGGCGATTTCCTGCTCAAATTCAGCCCATACCGAGCTCAGAGCCTCGCTGATACGCTGGTAAAATTGGCCGAGGGGGAGATCTTGCCGCGCGCCGTCGGGATCTGTAATTCCATCTGCGGGCTTGGATCCCCCGTTTGCAGGAAGATACTCCTTCAGGCGTATGTAGATATCTGACAGGTTTGCCTTCGCCAGCTTCCGCAGAGATTTTTCCAGCTTGGCGGCGCGCAGTCCAATCAAATACTCCCTGATGGCCTCCCAGGCTTCCCGCCGGGCAGTGTGCTTCCGGGCAAGGGTTGCTTCCACGTGTTTCAGTAACACATCGTAATTCCTGACTTCCGAAAGCGAACGCCGGCACCGCCTTAGCCCGCGGTACAATTTTCGTACTTCTCCCGCACGGGGCGAAGGATAAATCAAGTCAGTTACCTGTTGCAGCCGGCGCGTGGCCACACGCAAGTCATGGATGGCGTCGGGATCGTCACCCTGTAGGACTTTGGGTTCAAGAGATACGCAACGCTCAAGATGCTTGATCGCGAGGGCCGAGATGCGTTCCCATTCCCTGGGAAGAGAAGCATCGCTGGTTTCCAGGTACTGAATCTGGTCTTCCCCTGCGCCAGATTCCCCCTGCTGGATATGGTGGCTGCCTTCTTGCGCCGGGTGTTTCCGCGACAAAGTCGGAACATCGGTGGAGTCAGAGACAGAACGCGGGGTATGTCTAATTAGGTGACTCATGCAAGCCGCCTGGCTGTGACTGCCCTCTGGTAATACGTCTCTCCGGTTGGCAGACAAGCCCCTGAAACAGGTTTGAACCGATAGCAACAGTCTACAGGCTAATCGGGCCCAATACAACGCATTATCACCTGCATCCGCGGGTTATCCAATCGGCATGAACCGCAACAACTTCAGGGGAAGGGCGTTCAAATTCAAGGTTTTGGTAATTATTCCATGACCCCAAATGTGACGCTCATCACTGCGGGGGGCGTTCCTCTGACCTAGCCTTAATATGTTATAGAGCTTTCATAGCACGGAGGAACAAAGATGGCAGGAGCCATGCGCACAATTGACGGGAATGAGGCTACAGCGTCTGTAGCCTATGCTACGAGCGAGGTGATTGCCATCTATCCAATCACACCCTCGTCCCCCATGGGTGAACTGGCCGACCAGTGGGCAGTGGAAGGCAGGCCAAATATCTGGGGTGCTATCCCTAAAGTGATGGAAATGCAAAGCGAAGGCGGGGCCGCAGGTGCTCTGCATGGAGCCGTTCAAAGCGGGGCGCTGGGCACGACCTTCACTTCTTCACAGGGTCTCCTGTTGATGATTCCGAACATGTACAAGATGGCGGGCGAGCTGACCCCCGCCGTGCTTCACGTAGCGGCCCGGACTGTCGCGACGCACGCGCTCTCCATCTTTGGGGACCACAGCGATGTGATGGCCACGCGCGGCACCGGCTTCGCGCTGCTGGCAGCAAACACTGTCCAGGAATCCATGGACCTTGGCCTGGTTGCTCATGCTGCCGCACTTGAATCCAGGGTTCCCTTTCTGCAGTTTTTTGATGGGTTCCGCACTTCTCACGAAATTTCTAAAGTTGAGCAGATTGAAAGCGATGCGATCAGGGCCCTGATCGACCAGAAGTGGGTCCGGGCGCACCGCGAACGCTCCTTGTCACCGGACCATCCGTTCATCAGAGGCACCGCGCAGAACCCTGATGTCTTTTTCCAGGCCCGCGAAGCAGCCAACCCGTATTACCTAGCCTGTCCGACGATTGTCGAGGATGTGATGGACCGCTTTGCCCAGATCGTTGGGCGGTCATACCACTTGTTTGATTACGTGGGTGCGCCCGACGCTGAGCGGGTCATTGTGATGATAGGGTCTGGCGCGGAAGCGGCCCAGGAGGCCATTGAACACCTGGTTCCGAAGGGTGAAAAGGTCGGGTTGGTTAAAGTCCGCCTCTACCGGCCTTTTTCCGTGGAGCACTTTGTTGCCGCCTTGCCGCCCACGGTAAAAACGATTGCGGCCCTTGACCGTACCAAGGAACCAGGCGCCGTAGGCGAACCGCTGTATGTGGATCTTGTGACAGCACTGAATGAAGCTGTCGGAGCACCGAAATCGGGTATCAGCGTGGCCCCCAGGGTGATTGGCGGCCGTTACGGGCTTTCCTCCAAGGAATTCACTCCGGCGATGGTGAAGGCCATCCTGGACGAAATGTCGAGTGACAAGCCGAGGAACCACTTCACAATAGGTATTGTGGATGATGTTTCCCACACCAGTCTGGCTTATGATCCGGAGTTTTCAACCGAAAATCCCGGGACCGTGCGGGCCATCTTTTACGGCCTGGGTTCAGACGGTACGGTAAGCGCCAACAAGAACTCCATCAAGATCATTGGTGAGGAAACAGAAAACTACGCGCAGGGCTACTTTGTCTACGACTCTAAGAAGTCGGGTTCAGTGACGGTTTCGCATTTGCGCTTCGGGAAGAAACCGATCCATTCCACCTACCTGATCAGCAAGGCCAATTTTGTGGCATGCCATCAATTCGGGTTCCTTGAGCGGTTCGACGTTCTGGCAAATGCAGAGCCCGGATCAACGTTTCTGCTGAACTCTCCGTATGGCCCCGAGGAAGTCTGGGAGCATCTTCCCCGAACTACCCAGGAACACATTGTCAATAAGAAGCTGAAATTCTATGTGATTGACGGTGTCAAAGTAGCCCGGGATGCAGGCATGGGCGGGCGAATCAATACGGTCATGCAAACCTGCTTTTTTGCTCTGAGCGGCGTCCTTCCTCGCGACGAAGCTATTCAACAGATCAAACACTCGATTGAGAAGACGTACGGCAAGCGCGGGGAAACGATTGTCCAGAAGAACTTCGCGGCGGTTGACCGGGCACTTGATAACCTCCACGAAGTTCCTGTTACACAGCAGGCAAGCAGTGGGTTTGATATCCAGCCGCCAGTTCCATCACAGGCCCCGGAATTTGTCCGGAACGTCACATCCAGAATCATCGCGGGACAGGGTGATCTGCTTCCGGTCAGTGCCTTCAGCCCCGACGGCACTTTCCCGACCGGTACCGCCCAATGGGAGAAGAGAAACATTGCGCTCGAAATCCCTGTGTGGGATTCCGATCTTTGCATCCAGTGCGGAAAGTGTGTCATGGTTTGTCCGCACTCGGTAATCCGGGCAAAAATCTACGATGCAAAGTTACTGGAAAAGGCCCCGACAAGCTTTATGTCAACAGCCGCGCGCTGGAAAGATTTTAAGGAATACCGTTACACACTGATGGTTGCGCCTGAAGATTGCACGGGTTGTACTCTCTGTGTTCAGGTGTGCCCCGCGAAGAGCAAGAGCGAAGCCCGGCACAAGGCGATCAACATGGCGCCCCAGCAACCGATACGCGAACAGGAGCGGGGGAATTGGGATTTCTTCCTGCAATTGCCGGAAATGGATCGCGCTCCTCTGAGCCTGGGACAGGTGAAAGACGCGCAACTGCTGGAGCCTCTGTTTGAATTTTCCGGCGCCTGCGCGGGCTGCGGAGAGACACCTTACATCAAGCTGATGACCCAATTGTTCGGAGATCGCTGCCTGATCGCCAATGCTACTGGATGCTCGTCGATTTACGGAGGGAACCTGCCCACTACACCGTACACGACAAATCGTGACGGACTCGGCCCCTCTTGGTCTAACTCTCTCTTTGAGGACAACGCTGAATTCGGTGTTGGTATGCGCCTGGCGGTGGACAAGCAGGCGGATTACGCCCGCTACCTTGTGGAACGTCTGGCGGGACAAATTGGTGAAGACCTGGCGGCACAGATCCTTGCGGCAGATCAGGTGAGCGAGGATGACATCAAGAAACAGCGTGAACGCGTGCGTGCGCTCAAGGAGAAGCTCAGCGGCATCGACACGCTTGAAGCACGCGACCTGCTGAAGGTTGCAGATTATCTTGTAAAGAAGGACGTCTGGATCCTGGGCGGAGACGGCTGGGCCTATGACATTGGCTATGGTGGCTTGGACCACGTGCTGGCATCCGGTCAGAATATCAACGTCCTGGTGCTTGATACAGAAGTTTACTCAAACACCGGCGGCCAGATGTCCAAGGCAACACCGCGTGCGGCGGTGGCAAAATTTGCCGCCGGCGGTAAAGAAAATCGCAAGAAAGACCTGGCGATGATGGCGATGACCTACGGTAACGTTTATGTCGCGAGTGTGGCAATGGGCGGGAATGATACCCACACGATCAAAGCCTTTCTTGAAGCCGAGGCATATGAGGGACCGTCACTGATCATTGCTTACAGCCATTGCATTGCTCACGGGTATGACCTGGCCTTCGGCATGGAGCAGCAGAAAGCCGCTGTCCTGTCCGCTTACTGGCCTCTTTTCCGTTTCAATCCCATGCTGGCGAAGGAAGGGAAGAATCCCCTGCATATCGATTCCCGTCCGCCTTCGATTCCGCTTGAGAAGTATGTGTATAACGAGACGCGCTACACGATGCTCGTCAAGTCCAGGCCGGAAGTTGCAAACCAGGCCTTGAAGCTTGCCGAAGAGGACGTAAAGGCACGCTGGGAGTTGCTTGAGAAATGGGCATCCTCGCCCACAGTCGAAGTTCCCAAGGAAGTGAAAAAATGACTGATCTCCGCACAACGTATCTTGGATGTGAACTGAAGAGTCCTCTCGTTGTTTCAGCCTCGCCGTTATCGGAGGAGATCGATAATCTCCGCAAGATGGAAGATGCTGGAGCCGGCGCGGTTGTCCTGCATTCATTGTTCGAAGAGCAAATTATTCGGGAAGACGAGGAATTGCACCGCGGGCTTTCCGCAGGTACTGAAAGCTTCCCCGAGTCGCTGACTTACCTGCCGGAGGTTACTCAGTACCAGCAGGTCCCGGACTTCGGAGTGCCGAATGGCACGCCGGACATGACGGTGTACAATCGGGGCCCGGAAGGTTATCTGGAGCATGTCCGCCGGGCGGCGGAAGCGGTTAGCATTCCTGTGATTGCAAGTCTGAACGCTACTTCACCGGGCGGATGGATAAAGCACGCTCAGAAGATCGAAGAGGCCGGAGCCTCTGCACTGGAGCTTAACATTTATTTCCTTCCAACCGACCCGGCCTTGTCAGGCTCCGATATCGAAAAGAACTACTGCGAACTCGTAACACAGGTTAAGAATACAATCCATATCCCTGTTGCTGTGAAGCTCGGCCCTTACTTCAGCGCAATGGCCAATTTCGCGCGTGAGCTCGACAAAGCCGGTGCTGATGCTCTGGTTCTTTTCAACCGGTTCTACCAGCCGGATTTTGACATTGAGAACCTGGAAGTTGTGCCGACCGTGGCCCTGAGCACCTCGCAGGAACTCCTGCTCAGGTTGCACTGGGTTGCAATCCTTTACGGACATGTCAGGCCGGACCTAGCAATCACAGGAGGTGTGCACACGGCAGAGGATGTCCTGAAGGCCATGATGGCCGGTGCAAGGGTGGCGATGATGACATCCGCGCTGCTCCGAAACGGGATTGAACACCTGAAGCGCGTCCGCCAGGGGCTGGTCAGTTGGATGGAAGAGCATGAATATGAGTCAGTCCGGCAGATGCAGGGCAGTCTTGCCTTGCGATCGGTTCCGAACCCAGCCGCTTTTGAGCGCGCTAATTATATGCGCGTGCTCGGCTCGTACCGGTTGCGCTCCCTTGGCTCCTGGCGGACGGGTATGGCCAGCAAAGAATGATGCCCCGCGCATTCTGCGGTTTTCGGTTCCTTTACGTTAAGTTGCGCTGAGAACACGGCTTGAAGTATTGGAAAGGAACTTGAAAGGAAGGTGGCCAGTCATGCGGACCTCCTATGTGTTAGGTATTTGCCTCTTTCTGTTGCTTCCGGGCTTTTTGTCGGGTCAGGAAAAACAATCTCGGCAAGGCAGTCAACCAGCCCAGACGACGACATCTTCAAAGGAAACATCCTCCGCGCCGGCTTCGCCGCACCAGCTTGTTATCACACCGGAACAGAAGGCTCTAAAGAACCCGGTGAAGTTTACTGATGAGTCGGTCGAGAAGGGGAAAAAGCTGTTTGCTACTCAATGTGCCATGTGCCATGGGCAAACCGGAAACGGGAAGGGCGATCTTGCAGAAGTAATGCACGTCAACCCGCCTGACTTCACCAAACCGGCAACATTGGCCAACCGAACGGACGGAGAACTTTTTACCATCATAGATAGCGGAACGGGTTCAATGCCTGGAGAAGCCAAGCGGCTGAAAGAAAATCAGGCCTGGGACCTGGTCAACTTCCTGCGAACACTGGAAGGGAAAACGCCCGCTAAGGCGGCAGGTAAATCGGGAGGTGCGGCGAATTAGTTTGTCATTTCCAGGACCTCGTGCAAGAGCTCTCTTTTTGCTTATACAGGGTTCAGGTCACTCGGCGCCGTGGTTCTCCGTACCTTGGTGTTCGGCGACAGACGCCATTGACCGGGATTAAATTGTTTAGGAGGTTCTGAAATGCTCAGTGTTTCCCGATGGAAGAAGTGGGCGCTTCTTTGTGCTCCCGTGCTCGCATCGTCTGCCTTGCTTTGGGCGCAGATGCCCTCGCAAGTTCCTGTACCTAAAGACAATCCGCAGACTCCTGCGAAGGTCGAACTCGGTAAAAAGCTCTACTTTGATCCCCGGATTTCGATCACGGGGACAGTGTCCTGCAATTCCTGCCATAACGTCATGACAAACGGGACCGACAACCGGCCCGTTTCTGCCGGGGCACATGGAAAACTAGGCGATCGCAACTCCCCGACGGTATTTAATGCTGCCTTTCGAAGTGTACAGTTTTGGGATGGACGTGCGGCGAGTCTGGAAGAGCAGGCGAAAGGTCCACAGACAAATCCTGTTGAAATGGGAATGCCTAGTGGAGAGGCGGTTGTAGGCCGGATTGAGGCCATTCCGGAATATCGCCAGGAGTTCCTAGAGGTGTTCGGTGGCAGCCAGCCTATCACCTTTGACCACATTGCCCAGGCCATTGCAAGTTTTGAACGCACTCTGATCACCCCGAACAGCCCCTATGACCGTTACATGAAGGGCGATAAGAGCGCCTTAAGTGCAGAAGCGCGGCGCGGCCTTGAACTGTTCAACTCGATCGGATGCACCGCGTGTCACGGGGGCCCAATGTTTGACGGTCCCAGCCAGCCGATGGGAACCGGCTTCTATATGAAGTTCCCCTTGAACACGGATAATGAATACGTGAAGAAGTATGATCTTCTGGCCGACACGGGGCGTTACCAGGTTACCCACCAGGAATCAGATCAGCACATGTTTGTCGTGCAGTCTCTCTGGAACATCGAAATGACCGCTCCCTATTTCCATAACGGGTCGGTGAAGAACCTCGAAGAGGCGGTCAGAGTAATGGCAAAGACGCAACTGGATAAATCGCTCACCGCCGGCCAGGCTAAAGACCTTGTGGCATTCCTTGATAGCTTGACGGGAGTGTCCCCTCATATCGGTATGCCGCGCTTGCCGGAAACGCCGAACACCACAATTCTTGAAAAGTGAGAGCAAACGGAAGTTGGGTGTCTTTGATAGATCGGTGTGGGGTGCGTGGCGGCCTGGAAGATGTTACTATCCAATCTTCCGCATGACTCGGGGTGTAAGCCACCAGACGAGCTTCCCGGGTGCCCGAGGAGGGAATTTGTCGAAGTCAATCCGACAACAACCTCCCTTCTTAAACTGAAAGTTGGCCCGGGCGTTGCCGATCAGTCTCGCCACGCCCTCACTCAGATCAGGCTCGTGCCCGACCACCAGTACGCTTCGATGATTTGTCCGCTTCCCAAGCGATGTCAGCAGTGCCAGCAACGATCCGCCCGGCCGCAGGAAATCTGACTCCTCGACTGGGAGACTGGGCCCAAATACCTCGGCGACAACTGCGGCAGTTTCGGAGGCCCGGGCGAGCGGACTGGTAATAACCGAGTCCACGCGAAGTCCCAGGCGAAACAACCCCTTTGCAATTGCCTTCAATTTCTTCTTCCCCTCGGGCGTCAGGGGGCGCATAGCGTCGTCGGCGAAGTTTGGGTCGCCACGCGCAACCGCAATTCCATGCCGCATCACATAAAGCTGATAGCCTTGCGTTTCACTGCTTGCTGCTATGTCGTTGATATTCGGCATCGTTTCCTTCTCGGCGTGGAGTAGATATCGCGATCTCTAATTCAACCTTTTCCCTCGTCTTGCTCACTCGGCCAAAGCCGTTCGAACTCCCGCTGATAGGCCAGAACAAGGCCCGGTTCCCTGAGAATTGCCAGATGGTCGAAATTCCGCTCTTCGGATTCAAAGTCCAATTATAACTATCTGTCAGCACGGTGCTGTTGTCGAGAACGGCAAATTAGTGATGCAGCTTGGACCCTTTTCCCTCACGCCCATAGATTGCACGGAAGAGGAGGGAATTCTCCTCCAGCAGTTCGCGTGTGGTCGTATCTTCCGGGTATTTATTCCGGTCGATCAGAAGGCGAACGCGAATACCGCGATTTTGCGCCTCCCCCAGCGCCGGGCAAGCAGGGGGTTCGTAAGCCGATAGAGCGCGGCATCCACACTTACGTGCGCTTCCAGGAGAAGTTGCTCAATGGTATCGGCGACGGAACCTTGGGACGTGAACAGTGTCTGATTGCCTGACTCCGTCATAGCTTCCTATTGTATTTTGTGTGCAGGGCCGGATTCAAGGATCGCTTGAGGGGCGTACCCTTTCCTGGGAGGTTGCGTCCTTGCCCCAGCACCTGACATTCCATGATCAACTGCGACGAAGGACGTAAAAACACCGCAGGTCGTCACTGTCACGGTTTTCCGTAAAGAAGCCGTCTACATGGTAGCCGCTTGAAAGATAGCTTAGAAATATCTTGCGCGTTTGAAGCCTCCATCGCCTTGCCAGGGTAGGGCCTTTGGTTCGCATGAGGTCGGCGTTGGGAGGTATTTCAACGCGCAAACGAGGCTCTCGTTGTCCCAAATCTATATTCTTATTGAAGAGAAATCCGGTGCTGTCCCTTGCAGTGATGCCGACTGCGGGAACCTCAGGGATTCCCGTTGTAGGTCTGGGTGCAGCGAGCCAGCGTCCGACCACCTTCGAGGCGATCGGCCAGTTCACAATGAACCGATCCGTGGGAAGGCCTTGCTCAATGATACTTGGAAATTGGCCGTAAAAGTCCACAACATATTCTTCGACACGGGCCTTGAGTTTTGTCAGATTCAGGCTGGCATTACGGCTTTGGAGAGGATCATAAGTCCAGCAAATGGATTTGATTCCCTGCGACAGTGCGAAGTCACGGTGGGCGAGTTTTAACTGAAGCCCAATGCCTTGGCTACGGTACTTCGGCAGTACGCCCATCATGTGCGACCAGTGAATGATCTGTCCATGCCGGCGTGCCAGAAGGGCATAAACGAAACCGACGAGTTCGTTCCTGGCAAATGCGCCCAGTACTGCCCCTCCTGCCTTTTGCGTCACCAGCATAACTTCTGAAGCAACACTCAATCTACCCCAAATGGTCTTCTGGGCGGCTTCGCATTTCCTGAAATCTTCGAGTTTCTCAAGGATTCTTATCTCTGGCTTCAGCATTAGTCCTTATGTGAAGTCCCCGGGTACGAGCCGCGACGAGCAGTAAACGGTTGAATTATCAATTGCAGACCCACAGCCAGGGCTCTTAGTCAAAATCGCTTGTTTGCAACAAAGGCCGCAAATACCGCCGGTAAAACAGATGCCCGAAGGTTCATTCATGTCGGTAGAAAAAAACAAAACAAAGGAGAGATCTCGAGAACGACTAGCCCGTATTGGCCGCGCGATTCTTTATTCACAGCACATTCCGCGGCGTGCTGCACCACAAGGGCAGGGGCCGGGTTCGTTTGACAATCCCTCATGCGAACCCCCGGCAACAGCAAACACGGAAAGGAGCTTCTCGACTTTCGGACTTGAGCAGTTCTTGCACAAGACCTGGGTGCCTGACGTGTGTGAAATCTTTTCGAATTTCGCCCCGCACTCTTTGCATCGATACTCAAAAATAGGCATGATTACCTCCTGGATGACTATAACCAAGCTCGACAGTGTTTTCAATCACCCTGACTGTGACTTGGCAGGGCCCACCGGTCTTACAGCAAGTCTTCGATATAAAGAATCCCTGTGACTTCCAGGTGTGAAGGATCGGACCGGTTGTGGGCTTCGCACGAAGAGAACAATTCACAACGTCGGCCGGGCTTACCAGCCCCGTGTCTGAGAAGCCCACTCAACATGTGAAGGTCGTCGGCCTTGAGACGTGCCCGGAATCATGACTATCTCAGGCAAGGGCACTGAAAAATTCTATTGATGTTCTCTAACTCTGCAAATTGCGAATCCCGCCTTGGCGGACTTCGTCCTGCCAATTATCAAGTGACCGATACCTCTTTCGGCCTGGGAAGGTATCAGGGCAATCAACCGAACGGAATGCATCGGCGCAGTATCGAGATCTCATATTGCGCCGCCGCAATCGGCTGTACTATACCTGCGCAGTTGAGTATTCCTGGCAGAGTACCTTAACCTTGTTTATCAGCTTGGGCACACCGGTCATGGGATCTTCCTTGCCCTCGTACTCGACAGACATATACCCCTTGTAACCACCGTCCCGGAACATTCTCCACACGCGGTCCATGTCGACGGGTGTGCCGTCGTCAAAGTGATCGCGAATATGTACGTTGGTGGCATAGGGGATGCATGCCTTGATTTGAGCGTAGGCGTCCTCAGAGCCTGTTGGGATAAAATGTGTGATGTCGAGATTGATCCCCGCGTAAGGAGAATCAACACGGTGCATGATTTCCAGGCACACGTCCGCGCTTTGAGTGACGCCGCCGTGGTCTTCGATTCCAAGCGTGATACCCTTCTTGCTTGCATACTCGACGGCGGGTTTCATGGTTTCTACGACCCAGTCGGCGCCTTGCTTAATGGTCGCGCCATGAGGCAGCACTCCGCCAAAAACGCGCAAATGGGATGCGCCCAATCTGTCTGTAACATCCACCCACTTCTTGATGTCTTCCAGCACTTCGTGCCGTTTTTCGGCGCTTGCCTGGACCATGCTTGAACCGCAAGCCGCTCCTGAAAGTGGCACTCCGCTCCTGTAAGCCAGATGTCGAAGATCATTCAGGTAGGCCGGATCGGTTGACTTGAACCAGTAAACCGTCATGTCTGCCCCAACGCACCCCATCTTAACGATCTCGCGGATGAAGTCCTGCATGCTCATCTGGCCGTTCTTTAGGTATTTCCGAAATGAATAGGCACAACACCCCGGAAACATTCTGGCCATCGATTTTACCTCCGCTGGATCGGGGTCCTTCGCGGCTACCTGGGAATAGGACGGCAATGCGAGTCCGGCCCCGAGGTATGCCGCTGCTCCGGCAGACTGCATGAAACGTCTCCGTGTGAACTTGTCACTCATTTCTGCCTCCCAAAGTCAGTATTTACTTTAAAGGGCGAACAGCCACTTCCTTGAAGAATACGACGTCATGATCGCTGTGGTTTTGAAGCCCGATGTACCCTTCGTTAGGGCGGGGACCCCGCGTGGGTTCAAAGTCGAATTTGCGGGGAGGGGCCGGTTCGCCTTCGGTATAATCAGTCACTTTAACCCCGTTTACTGTTACGATCGTGTGCGGACCGTTGAGGGTGATCATCATCGTGTTCCACTGCCCCGACCCTTTCCCTGGATATGCCAGCGCTTTCGAAATCGAGTATAGGCATCCGGTCGAGTGATACTCTTTGGTTTCTCCCTGCGGGTCATTGTCGATCTGTACTTCGTAACCATAGTTGACAGGCATCCAGGCCTCGCGCGGCTTGATAGGGATTCGGATGAAGACGCCCGAATTGTCGTTCTTATCCCTCATTTTGTAAACTACCCGGATCTGGGAGTTCCCAAATTTCTGGCCGGTGTACCAGAGCAGGCCCATGCCGCCATAAGTTTCAATCAGACCATTGACGACCTTGTCGCCGCCAGGACCCACATGCTGCCATCCATCCAGGTTCTTGCCGTTGAAAAGCTGCTTCCATCCGCCGTTCTGGGCCCTCCCTGGGACCGCGGTAAGCCCAAGAATGACACAGCAGAACAATAAGCGTTTCACCATAATCCACCTCGATATGAAAGACATGTTTTTTGCATGAGCAGGCAAAATCGCCTACAGGAAAGAGCTGCGGAAAGTCTCAGTTCCTCCAAGACGCTCTCTAGTGCTCAAAGAGAATTACTTTGCTCTAGCGACTCGGTAGTGTAGCATACTTGCCTCAAGATAAAAGGAAATCGGGGGAACTCTTCTCACGGTTTCGGGAGGGGCAAGTTGACTGCCGACACCGTAAGGGGAACCAACTTTAAACACCGGCTCGAATCGCGATGTGCAGGAGCGAACCTTCAGGGATTGGATTCGGATGACGAAAAGGCATAAACTTGCGCAAAGGGTGGAGTCTTGTGCTCAAGGTTGGCGGAAGAATTTGCAGGGATATGACGCGCAGTTCGAACTTCCCGGGCATGTTCGGGGCCGAAGATTAACGGATCGAGGAGGGATTATGAAAACCTGTATCGTTGTGGTTGCCTCTATTTTCCTGAGCCTGATGGCGGCAAATCCTGCCAGCGCTCAGAGCGCCTTTAAGGTTGAAAAAGGAGAAGCATTCAATAAGATTGTGCCCAAAGACTTTGTCCTCGAAGAGAATGCGATTCCAACTGAAAAGCGCAATTCAGTGCTTGTTGTTACGCCATCCGGCGGGCGAGTGGTAGCTGGACTGGTTGATACGAGCGGCTACACTTCACAAGTCCAGGAGAAGTATCTTGGGATGTTGATTAACGAGGCTGACTTGAATGTTTGCGGACATCAGGTTGGGATCGGCAGCTATGGATTCGGACTTGTGAAGGCGTCGGGGGCCACTCAAGGGAAGGCCTCAGACTTTGTGCTTTACAACCAGGCTGGCAAGCAGGTTGTAAAATGCGCGGCAAAGTGGGACGCAAAGATCAAAAGCCCACGGCCCTTGCGGGTTGTTGTGAGTGGTGAGACAGCGCGCATTTACATCGGTCGGACGTGGGTTGAGTTGAAGTAATGGAATCGCCCCGGATGCGCTTCAAGCCGGGGGCAAAAAGAGTCAACGCTCGTGCGATACCTAATTCCCGAGCGCGCTACCGGGCACCCTTCTCCAGGTTGAATGTCCGAAGTGGCCGGTGCGGAACGTAGCGAACGTTTTCCCGTTGCCTGTGAGGAATCAAAACTTGGTTTGTTTGGAACGCGGGGGCTGTGTCTGCCACAGGTCTGCTGTAAAGGACAGCGCATCCTGGCTTTATGCGTGCCCCGGTGTTTATAATTAGTCAAGGTAAGCTAGGGGAGGGCGGCGAATGAGGGTGGCCGGGCGAAGGATGTTATGGGCTGTCAGTACTATGCCGTTTCCGATTCGGAGCAACTTTTTGCCTCGAAACGTCCTCTACACTAAGTGAACTGTAAGGGAAACGGCTGAGGATTGTCTTACTGCATGCAAAACTGGATACCCTATCAGGCGAAAACCTACCTGAGGTCAATATCTGCTCTATTGATCATGGCTGGCATTTTTGTGCTTCCTTTAAGAGGAGCGCAGCCCCTGAGCAAGAATGATATTACGCTGCTTCTGATTGGGGGTGCTTCCGAATCAAAGATGATCACGCTGGTCGAGCAGCGTGGTGTGGACTTCCAGTTGACGCCGGACCTCATTCAGAAATTTCGCAAGGAAGGGGCGACACAGGCGTTGATTGATGTGATTGTCAACGCCAACCGCAAGAGCGCTACAAAGAGTACAAGCCCGGCTGTTCAAACGCCGCCCCCTGCTACCAGTTCTGACTCAGGCATAAATCCCGAAATTCCCGGCCTCGGGTCGAGTACGACCAATATCTCCAGTCCTCCACCTGCGGCATCCCAGCCCCAGTCTCCAAATGCTGCGGCAGTGAACCAAAAAGTCAGCAATGTGATGGCGGGCCTTGCCAACGGTCCTGGGCAGGCTTCGCAGGGTGAGACCCCTCCGCCTCTTGTCCCGGCATCAAATCAGGCAAAAGCGGTACCAACTCCCAACCTCAGCGATCCGAGTCCCGAACAAATCCAGCATATTATCCATGCGTTTGCTGCAAAGGAACTGATGTTCAAAGAGGCTCGGGACAATTATACCTATCGCCAAATCAATAAAGTCGAAACGTTGGATGCTGATGGCAGGGTCAATGGCTACTGGCAACAGAACTGGGACATCCTTTTTGACAATCAAGGCCACCGCATCGAAAAGGTTACCTACGCGCCGCCCGGCACTCTCCAAGGTGTTTTGATGACCGAGCAGGATCTGGACGCTATGCGCAGTATCCAGCCATTTGTACTTACGACCAATGACCTTGACGAGTATGACATCAGGTATCTTGGCCATGTGAGGGTGGATTACATCACCGCCTACGTATTCTCTATCCGTCCAAAGGTAATCAAGAAGAACCACCAGTACTTCCAAGGTGTCATCTGGGTGGACGACCGCGATCTGCAAATTGTCAAGACGGAGGGACGCCAGGTGCCGGAAATCAGGAACAAGCACAGCGAAAACCTTTTTCCTCGATTCACTACCTGGCGACAGCAGATTGACGGCAAGTTCTGGTTCCCAACCTTCACGCTGGCTGATGACACCCTGTATTTTCCTACGGGCCCTGTTCACATTAAAGAGATCATCCGCTACACGGACTACAAGCAATTCAAGGCGAGTTCTGTGATCAAGGCTGTCGAGGCGATTGGTCCTAACCAACCGAATCAGGCTCCGAGTGGATCTCCGGCTGCTCCGGCTTCCTCCCCCAAGAAATAGGTAATTCCGTTGGGATGAGTTGCTCTGCTGGTAAAATCAACTCCATGAAAACCTCAGGAGTGAAGTGGCGAATTGTGCTGGTCCGTCCACGTAATCCTCTCAATATCGGTGCAGCGGCGCGTGCGATGGCCAACTTTGGTTTTGGTGACCTGGTGGTTGTCGCGCCGTTTGATCCCGTTTGGAGGGAAGCCCGTTCGGCGGTCGGCGCCGGCCATGTCCTTGAATCTGCACGCATTGTAAATGATCTTCTGGAAGCAATCGGGGATTGCAATTTCATTGTTGGAACGACCACCGGTTCTCGCAGAAATCTTGATCGTGATCCCGTCCCTCTGACCGAACTGACTTCAGGACGTCAAAAACTACCGTCGCGGTTGCGTGGTGCGTTGTTATTTGGCTCTGAGAAGACAGGTTTGCTGAACGATCATCTGAGTTTTTGCAATCAGCTGGTTCGGATTCCCACCACGGCGCGTTGTCCGTCAATGAATCTTGGGCAATCGGTCGCGGTCTGTTGCTTTGAACTCGCGCGTGCTGCGTGGTTCCCCCAAGCAGCGACCACTGGACGTGTGCACTCATCGTTGCCAGCCAATATCCAGTCACTTGATCATGTGCTCGACCGGGCCACGAGACTCTTGGATCATGCCGGCTATTTCAAGCCCAAGGGAAAGCAGGCGCAGCTTCTGAAATTACGGCGACTGGTGCTGGATCTTGGGTTAAGCAACCACGATGTGCGCGTGTTGGGCGGTGTCCTGGCTCAACTGGAATGGAAAATGAGGTCCTGTTAGGTGCCGGAAGCAAAGATCACGCCATCGGGCGGAGTTAGTTTTCCCGAAGGGTCGGCCGCAGTTCGGTAACCGGCTCAAGAGGCTTCTCAAAAGCCGGGCGTGTTTGAGGGTCGCGCCAGTTGTCGAGCAGAGCGATGTGTTGCACACACTGAATAGTGCACCGTGGCGCACAGGACTTGAGGGTGTTGTACTCGTCATACAGATGCTGCTTCGTGTACTTATCCAGTGGGATGCCCGGATACCCCCTCTGCTGCGAGCAATAATGGACCAAACCGTCTTCACAAACGTAAAGGTAGCGGCTGCCGGCCCGACAGCGCCAGTCGCGCGAAATCCCCTGCGCAATGTATTTCTGGTAGCGGTTGAAGCGTGAATAAGACTGTTTGCCCCAGCTCATGATGGTGCTGAAGATCGCCTGCTGCTCGGGGCTGAGCGGCCGAAGCTGCCCTTCGTGGTCATGGAGGACGCCGACAGTCGATGTAAAACCGAGATCGAGGGCGCGGCGGGCGACCGAGAGTGCGTCCTCAGGATTGCGCACGGCGCTGCCAAGAACTGAATTGATGTTGACCTGAAAAATCGCGTGCTCCGCAAGCAGTTTCAACTTCTGATCAAGCACCTTCAGGCTCTTTTTTGAGACGTCGTCCGGCTTGACGTTATCAATGCTGATCTGGAGATGCTCGAGCCCTGCATCGTTTAGGGATTCGATTCTTGCCTGCGTGAGAAGGTAACCGTTGGTGATCATACCCGCAATCATGCCTCTTACGCGGATATGCCGGATGATCTCTTCAAGTTGCGGGTGGAGCAGTGGTTCACCGCCGCTGATGGTGATGATACTTGTTCCCAGGTCAGCCAATCGGTCAAGCCGGCGAAACATGGTTTCGATGGGCAGAGGCTTGGAGAAATTGTCGTACTCATTGCAATAAGCGCACGAGAGGTTGCATCGTCGGATCGGGATGATGTGGGCAAGCACCGGATGGCGAGTTGAAATCAGCGCACTCGCGATCATGTGCAGCTCGCGAAAACGCGTCCGAATGAATCGGGCTTTGCGTTTAAGAGCAATTCTGTTCATGATGAATAAACTTCAGTTTGAAATCCGCAAACGACAAAATGCACTATCTCCGAGTCCCCCGCGTCTTCCATCAAACATAATGCTTGGGATTGCGGAGCCGTCCTTTACCCTCTATCTCCTGTTGAATTATACGTATACGACATCAAGCCGTAATCTGCAACAATTTCGTTCCCAAATGTGGATCGCGCCGGTCGAAGTGTAAGAACCAGCCCGTAATCGGCGGGGAGCAGCCTTCTGTTTGCTGAAAATCGTGAGTCCCTACATTCTGACTCGCCTCACGTCCTTTGCGGCATGGATTTGGAAAGTAGAAGAAGGCAGATTGCGATTGACTTTGACCGAGCTGTAACGGGCCACCGAGTAATCGCCACCGGCCTCAAAGAACTTCTGCTGGACAGGCAACCAGGACTCCTCGCTGATCCAGAGGTGGATTTTTGCGAGCTGTGCTGCAATTTTACTGTCGCGGGGAACCAGCTCAAGAAGTGCCGTTGTATCTCCACCCAGTTGTTCTTCTTTCAGGTACTTTACTTCATAGACCTTTTGCAGTTCCTTGGATTGGGTACCGAACCCTAGCAGAAGAAACTGCTGAATCAAGGACGAGTGCTCGCTGAGATCGAATTCCTGAATCTGGTTGATCCTCGGTTGGTAGATTTCTGCCTTGCTCTTCTTGAACAGGATGACCTTGGGCGCTGGTGTTTTGAAGTCAATCAGAATGTCGGGTGACTTTGCGTTCCGGTAATACATCTGGCCTGACTCTGTGGCAAAGTCATTCACTAAAACTGTAACCTTAGTGTACTCAAGGTTTGCTGAGAGCGTCTTGAGATGTTTCGCGCTCTCGTTCATGTGAAAAAGGATCTGATCGAGGTCCAGCCGTTCCCTCTTGGCCTTTGCGAAAAGCGGCAGCGTCCCCAGCACAAGAAGTGCCAGAATAAGGCCCGCGATTTTCGACCTATAACCTTGTACTATTATCATGTCCGATTGCACCTGAATATACGATTCTCAAACGCGCAAAAGGGATGCGCCGTCAGCGTTGCACCTCTACCGTATATCCAAGAGTTACATCGCCCTTTCCAAGGATCGGCCTGACTGACTTTATAACAAAAGGGGGCTTGACACGTTGAAGGAGTAATTGGTGCGCAGCGTCTTTGGGTGGGATTCCTCCGAGCGACTCAACCAGCCTTGCGTCCAATTGATAAACCCACATCTGATCTGTGTGGCTGATTTCGACAATACCCTGAACATGGCGCAAGTCACTTAACTGGAGCCGGGGACGATCATGGAACCAGTTGGTTGGAGTAAGAAAAATAAAGGCAAGAATCACGACGCAGATAACGTCATACTGCCAACTTCCACGCTCATAGGACCAGAAAATCGCTTTCTTAATTACCAGCTTGGCTTTGGACCCTGCTGAAGAGTTCCCGTAATCCCGAGCCCCCCGCCGAAGGCTGGAATCAGATGATTTGCCGGACTCTTTACCTGATGTCATACGAGTTTAAAACTAATTGAAATCGCGACCAACACAGATAGAATCAGTCGGATACGATCTGTCCATCGCGCATCCGGATAAGCCGGTCGGCTACAGAAGCTGCTTCCGGATTATGAGTAATCATCAGTATTGTTTGGCGGAAATCCCGGTTTAGGTTTCGCAGCATGCTCAGCACAAGCTGGGAGTTTTCTGTGTCCAGGTTTCCAGTGGGCTCATCGGCAAGCAGAAGCTTGGGTTCACAAACTACCGCCCGTGCAATAGCCACTCGCTGCTGTTCGCCCCCTGAAAGTGCATAGGGTTTACGATCCAGTTTGTCTTTGATACCCAACATTTCCGCCACTGTTTCAAAACGGTGAGGATTAAAGCCGTCCCCCTGGATATGTTGAGCGATAGCGATATTGTGCCGAGCAGTCAGGGTTGGCAAGAGATTGTACCGCTGAAAAACGAAACCGATCTTGTGACGGCGGAATTTGGTGCGCTGGGCGTCGTTCATGCCTCTGAAATCGTTCCCATCCACAAGCACCCGCCCTCCGCTTGGCCGTGTCAACCCCCCCAGTACGTGCAACAATGTTGACTTGCCGCACCCGGAAGGCCCCACGACCGCGAGGAATTCACCTTCCTGAACAACGAGATCTACCCCTCGCAGCGCCGGAACATCAACTTTCCCGACCCTGTAGGTTTTCGTCAGGTTCTCGGTTGAAATAATCGGTTCCATACACCCAATTTGGCTTACTTCTCTGGCTGCTTCTTCGGTCCCTGCCAGAAAGATCGATCCCATAGTTATCCAGAACTTTCCTTATTCGTATGCCAGCGAATCCACCGGGTCGAGCCGAGCTGCTCGGATTGCCGGATAAAAGGCACCTAGTAATGACCCTCCGATGGCCAGCAGCCCTGCCCACAACGCCCAGTGTATGGTTAATTCAACGGTCAAAGTGGGGAACGTGGCTACGATGACTTTCCGTGCCAGCCATGTCCCGGCGTATCCCAAAACCACGCCGAGAATACTGAGCAGGCTAGCCTCACGTAATATCACCCCTATGATATACCTTTTGCCTGCCCCCAGTGACTTTAAAATACCGATTTCCCGCGTTCTTTCGGTGATGGTGGTGTACATGGACAAAAAGATCACCATGAACCCAATGCCAACGGCTACCGTAATCATAGCTGAGATAAAGGCATTCAACGCCGGAAGATCGTTCGAGGTCATCAGTGACATATACTCCTTCGTGGAATGGATCTGATGCGTGGGAAGGAGTTGCTTGATGGAAGTTATGACGGCCTGAGTATAGCCTGGATCCGTACACTTGATGTAGAAAATTGAGGCCTTGTCATGTGCCCCCGTCAATTCCTGGGCTGTGGATAAGGGGATAAATATCCGTGCTCCCATTCCGTGTTCGACAATGCCGGATACGCGGAATTTGTTGTTCAATAAATTGATTGTCTCCCCAACTTTCACATTATTCGACCGAGCATACCAGTCGTCCACAAGCATGTCATAGGGGTGTTCGAAGGGCCCGCCTTTAAGGTAGGTGAAGCCTCCGCTCACTTCCTTAAAGGTCGGCATATCAATGCCATAAATGAGATTTATTCCCCCGCGAGTATTAAGAAACAGCAGGACAGGTGTGACTGCCAGAACATGGGGGAGTTCTGCAAGGCGATCGCCCACCTGGACGGGCATAGGAGCCTGGGTTAGTCCAAGGAACAAGGATGCTCCCGGGGGTTGCACCATGATGTCTGCGCCAACGCCCTCGACCCGCTTGGCCGTTTCATGCAGCATGCCGTGAGTCATTCCCACGACAAGCATAACCATCCCCACCTCAATGGCCACCGCCAGCACGCTCACCAACGTCCGGATCGGCCGGTGGAGAATGTTCTCGAAGATCATCCTGTTAACCACGACACACCTTTGCCTAATTGTCTCCCTTCAGTTCCACTAGCGTTGCGTTGGGCGGTCTCTTCAACACGAATTTTTCCGCTGGGATTGGCTGATTGAAGGTAGCCTTTTTCACCTTTATTGATAGCGTATAGTCTTCTTCAGGGCGACTTAGGGTGATTTCAGAGGGATAGCGGATTCCTCCGAAGTCATGATAGCCCGTGTAATTGATATCTTCGAGAAGAACGCCCTCCGGACCATAAAGCTGGAGACGCGAAATACTCAAGTCGCTGCGGTCAAACCACACTCTCCGTTTCAGTGTTAAACCTCCGTCGCCCGCCTGTTTAACAACGTTGATAACATAATAAGACTGGCCTGTCGGCGTCAGGGTTACCTCATTGAAGAATTTCTCTCTTGCCTCGTCAATTGGCGGGACAAGCAAAGCGTCGAGGATATGCTCGGGGCGAAGGTTTTCGAGGGGTTTTTTTGCTGGTCCTCGGTAGCTATCGTCGCCCACGATGAACTTATTCTTTGAAGGAATGAAAACCCGGAACTGCTGACCATTAGAAACCATATCGAAAATTTCTGTCTTGACAACGGGTGCTTGTCCAATGATGCGAATCGTCGAAGGCTTTTTCAACAGGATAAAGCCACCGACGTTCTGGTACTCCTTGATGACTCCTGTGTAAACTGACCCGGTTGTTGGTTTGAATTCAACAGTTGCCGTCAGCGTGTGGATACCTTGGCTCCATGCATCAACCTCCTTGACAAGCTCTGCAACAGTGGCTTGCCTTGGGGGGGCTGAGACTGTCGGTGGAGAAACATGGATCGTACGTCTAACTGCGCAGCCCCAGCTTCCAACACCCAAGGTGAGGAGGGTTAGAACCACGCAGCAGCGTCCGCTCAGATGCAAAAACTTCCGGCATGATTCACACAAACATACAGACTAACATACGCTTTGTCGACCGTCAATCTATGTCGTTTGTTAAGGATGCGGGGAGATGCTTCAACTCATTGCGCGGATGGAGTTTTCTCTAATCTCCCCAAAACCTGCAGGAATTTCTGTTTGTTCTCGGGGCTTGCAAGGTTAATGGCTTATGAGGAGTCTCACTCTAAGCGCAGTCTTGAAGACGCGCGCAGGCAATCAACGGCCATTCAAAGAACCTTTGCAGATGTCCAGATACATCTTAGCGGGTCACCGCTCTGGCCAGCTATTCACCGGCCGGAATCCGCGAAGCCACTATCGGCAGCACGGAACGATCTCATCAACCAGCGGAATTCCAAGCGTTTCGCCGAGCGAAGAGCAAACAAACAGATTAGAGCAAGGAGAGTTCTTATTCACTGACGTAAGCGGTCATTATGCCTCGGCCCTGGCCGGTTTCGCTGCATAATACGTGCGGCTCTCTATCATTGGCCCGGCGAGCGAGTCGGCCTCAACCTTCAAGAGCTTCGCCCCGACTCCGTTTATAAGGCTGACCACATCCTTCTCCCGTATGAAGGTCATCCTCATCGGGAACACTCCCATTTTCTGATAAAGGGCCACCTTGCTCCCTCCGAGCCGTTTCAATATCTGATAGAGCCTTCGGCGCGGCTGAAGTCTATGTCGCAAGTCGATATAGCTGGGCAACTGAAAGGCTAACAGGCCTTCGGGCCTCACCACGCGATAAAGTTCGCCGATGAAGTGTTCGACAAGCGACGGGTTTGGCAGATGCTGAAGGACGCGGGCAGTGTACACCAGATCGAAGGAGTCGGAGGGAAAAATCAACAAGTCCGGGCGATCATTTGAAAGAAACTCGTAATTGGGGAAAGAGGCGTTAAGCTCCCGCGCCATTGAGACCATTTTCTCGGAAATGTCCACTCCACAGCACCGTTGAAAGCGCTTCGCCAACGCGCGTGTGAGCCTCCCCACTCCGCAACCAAAATCGGGTGCCTGACTCCTCGATAGTGGAAGACCAAGTCGATCCACATTCTTGATCAGAGACTGGATATCCTCTTCCCCTGTTCGAAAAAACTCATCTTTATCCCATTGGTTGTATCTTGCTTCCGGGCAAGTCAAAATCGACCACAGGGGATCCAGCTCTGCTAAATCTTCCCAATCAATTCTGTGACTTGCAAGACCATCCTTCGTCATTGGATTGCCCTCACTCGATCTCGTCTCACCATATCTTTATCCTTCCTCGGTCCCATGCCGAGTGATTATCTCCGCAAACTCTCGGGGCGCTATCGCTGTCAGCCCAACGCCAAGGTGGCCTGCAACTTTCGTTTGCAGCCAAGCCCGTCGCCACGGAATCCCCCTTTACCATGGCCGCCGGGCTGCGTTCAGAGTGCATCCGGGTTCAGGCCTGATCCTATGCTGCGAGCCAGAAGTTCATTCCAACGCTCCCGAAAAACATTTAGCGAGAATTCACGTTCAATCGTGTCTCGAGCGCACTTCCCGAGCCTTCGCGCGAGGTCGTGTTCGGCCAAGAGTTGTTTTGCACGCTCGACTGCCTCTGGGACGTTTTCCACCAGGAAGCCGTTTTCGCCGTTCCGGATTGGAGTCGAGGGATGTTTCAGCGAAATCACAGGCATGCCCGAGGCCATTGCTTCCAACAAGGCCAGATTGTAGCCGGCCTCGGGTTCACGAGTAAGGTTCAGGTACGCCCGGTAATGACGGTAGAACGACCGCAACTCATCCCAGTTTTTTGAAGGACGACAATCGGGGATATCGGGATTCGCTCCGACTATTCTTACAGGAACGTGCTTTCGAATTTCCATCAGTTCATCGAACGCAAAATGCTCCCTTCGGAGTCCGTTACCGACTACTAGGAGGGACGCTTTCGTACCCCCGTAAGCTGCCATTTCATCCAGAGGTATCCCCTGGTCGATCGTTGTGCCTTCCAATCCCCAGTCGGACCGCGCATACGAAGAAATGAAAACTATTCGGATCAATCCCAGATTGACCAGAGGCCGTATCGCGAAGATGGAGTACAACTGCTTCGCAAATCTGCGAGCGCGGCTCCGGCTGAATCCTCCGCGGGCCCTTCTGCCATGGATGACCTGAATGTAGGGTTTGCGGTAGCGGAGACAATATGGAAGAAACCTTGGCACATCAACCCAGATACTGTGCCCGATCGCAACATCGAAACTAGCGAATTTGCGCCGGGCAGTTGCCCAATTGGTGAGCTCAAAATTGGCGGGCAGTGGGCGGTTATGTTGCTCCCAGTCAGCAAGAACAAACCAGTGATGTCCTATCTTCGACAAATTGTAGAGATAGCCGGTGTGCCGGTTAACACTAAGAATGTTAAGGCTTTGGGTATTCCCCATGTCGTTTGTCAAACCCCGCAACGGCGGGTAGTCGCAATCAGCGGGCGTGCCCGACCGGTTCACCGGTTGCTTTATCCTTGCATACTTCGTGAAACAACTGCTCGTAAGAGGCAACGACTTTTGCAGGCTCAAAGTCAGCTACTCGGCGAAACGCCTCTGATGTAAGGCGATTCCGAAGCTCAGTGTCGGTAAGCAGTTTCAGAATTCCTTGTGCCAGGGCGCCTTCGTCGCCCACAGGAACGAGGATTCCACACCTTCCGTTCTGAAGGATTTCACTTGGGCCAGCAATACAGTCTGTGGACACTACCGGCAATCCACACGCCATTGCCTCCACCAGAACCATTCCGAACCCTTCGCTCAGGGACGGAAACGCGAAGACGGAGCATCTGGACATGTACCGGTAGGGATTGCTTTGAAATCCTACAAAGTCCACTTTTTCCTTCAGACCTTTCAATTCCACTAAATCGCGGATCGTATTTTGTGCTGAGCCATCCCCAACCAGGATGAGCCGCGCGTCAGTCTCTCCCAGCACGCGATCAAACGCGCCGATAAGGTTTCCCAGTCCCTTAACCGGTTCAATCCGGCCAACCCACAGCACTACCGGCACGTCTTTGCGTGCCAGCCATGGGTGGTCCACAGGTTCCCAGGACAGTTGTCGAATTCGCTCGATGTCGACCGGATTAGGAATATGGACGATCTTCTTTGTTTGGCGAACCTTCACATCCTCTGTCAAGTAGTTTTGGACGCCCCTGGAGACAGCAACAATCCGGTCAGCCTGAGGGTATAGGATCCGGCTGAGAATATTGATTGTGCTTACAGTGAGACGGTCGCTACGGTACTTCGCTGCATTTACCCCATGCTCACCGATGATAACTGCCGTTTCCCCTCCTGCCAACATCCTGGCCAGTATCAGCCCCCAATTGGTCATTCCGCCCATCCCGACCGTGATCTCAGGTTTTTCCAGGCGGAGTACCCGACGCAAACGGAGTACAGCCGTCAGGTTGGTCGTCAACTTTCGCAGCAGGCTACCGCCCCCTTCAACGTGCAGAATGCGTTCAGTAATCCCTTCGGGAATTGGGAAAACACGCGCCCCTGAATACGTGACTAACACCGGATCAAATACGTCCCGGTCCAAGTGGCTGAGAATGATCGATAGTACTTGCGGAGACCCACCATCCTTCAGATCGTAGGAGAGAAATAGAACCTTGTGCATCGGCTGTGTCTCTCCCGCTTCATCTGTTGGGCAATTTGGAACTCACTGGTCAACTCCACGGCCAGCCTGGACATTGACTTGAGGAAACCTGGAGATTCTCCCCCCGACAGGCGTGCGATATCTTCGGGCCATCGGCAGCAGGAAGAAAACGCCAGAAGGAAGCAGCAGGGCCAAAGCTGGCACCGTCGCCAACACAATGCCCTCCAGACCAACAAAGATGCTTCCCGTGCTGCTGACTTGGATGCCATAACTAAGAATTGCGCCCCACACAACGAGCGAGATAAGGTTCATCGTTTCCAGTTGGGAAAGATGCCTGTGATACAGGCCAAATCCTAATCCTTGCAGGAATGAATATAACAGCAGGCCCGCCATCCCCCACTCGATGTACCCTGTCGCCTCGGGTGTTAAAGTAGCAGACAAACCAACTGTACCTGGAGGCATACCCTGCATAAGGTTGAACACATACTCTGAAAGGATCGGCGTCTTGGGCGCGCCTGTCAATTGCTCCCTGATTCTCTTGATTTCAAGGCGAAATCCTTCGCTGTGCACAGGACCGAAGCGATTCATGTACTTGAAAGTGAAGTCCAGTGGCTCCGCGGCTATAGTTGTAAGCCGATCATAATAGGTTTTATAGATTCCTGCCGTCTCCCAGTAGCCTTGGGCTGACACCATTCGAACCGCTACGATTGCTGCCGATACTGGAACCACGATGATGATCAACGGCAACAGAGTCTTCAGCAGTTCCCGCTTTTTGTTCATGTAGTAGAGCAAAATATTAAACCAGACGAAGACCATGATGGCCGCGCCCTTGGTCGCAAGCAATCCCTGGGCGACGATTGCAAGTCCAAGCCCCAGATACATCATCCCCTTTGACATGAGGGAACCGGTTTCGCGGTAAATGGCCCAGGCGATAAGCCCGAGAATCGCATAACAGCCGGGACCGAATACGCTCATAAGCCGATTGACGACGCCACTTGTGGATTGGACCCACGCGAGGGCAGGATTACTTGCAAGGATCGGGAATCCCTTATCAGCAAAAAAGACGACCGTCACAAAAGTTGCGGCAAGCAGCGACACAAGTAGTCCTACGTTCAATGGTAAGGCTGGAAACAGCAGCTTGATCCTGGTGGGCTTGGGTTGATCAGAAGGTTTCGAATTTGTAACTGCTGAGGTGCGACTGACATACCGCTTTTGACTTTTAATTCTTGCGGTGCCCGGGCGATAGAAAAAGAGAAAGTCGGCCACGAGAAGGCCCAGAAAGTACATTCCGAAGCCCTCGGCTGCGTACATGTAGGAGGAGCCGCCGGACTGAGAATGGACTCGCAGCAGCCCCAAGTATATGAACGAGAAGAGAGCCGCCCAGAAAAACGGGAGACAAAAAACTGTTTTGTATCGCCAGACGATCAGGGCGATAATTGTAAATACGCCGGCGGAGACCGCAAGTTCATTCACGTTGACTTCCTAAGCGTCCTTACGTGGAGGACCATTTCCAAAATATAAAACGGGTGAAGGGGTGCTGTCACGTTAATTGCACACTTCAACCAATGCGGTGATAGCCTCTGGCCAGAACTTCCTTTCGAGGAGTCAACTTTGTGGGACCAAAGTTTCAGTGTCCGGGCCGGAGTTAAGTTTAAACCAGCCAAATCATACCTGAGATAAAGTCACGATTTCATGGTGAACACACAATTAAGGCTATGCCCGAGGTTCCAGCCTGCGACGCGGAAACTGGATTGGATGACTGGCCAATAAACGTATCTCTTGATGAAGTCAAAAAGCTTTCCGCGATCACCATAGGCTTCCACAACAGAGGGCTCGCAATGGGTCACCTTCAATCCGCAAAGGTCTGCGAGAATCCGCATGTTCGAGGGTCCAAAGATCTGAATGTGTTCAATCGGGTTGATATACGTGATCCGGTCACGGAAGAAAGGGTGCAACACCCACCGTTTGATCACTTGACCTTGCCTGTTTGGAGTTCGCAGAAAAATCGAGCCACCGGGGCGCAAAAGTTGTACAAGGTTCCGACAGAATTCAATCGGCTCATCAATGTGCTCGATGACGTCCCACAAGGTGATGATATCGAAAGTTGTGACATTCAGCTTCTCCACCGTGGCAGACAAGCCTGAGTTAACCACAGCAAAGCGCTCACCGAAAGAACTGTTTGCGTATTCTACGAAGACCGGCACGATATCGACCCCGTAGGCATCATACCCATGCTTCACGGCCAAGCCGACAAACTCTCCCCGGCAACAGCCAACGTCCAGGACACGGGGATGCCGTCCTTCAGCCGGCAAGAGCTTGAAGAATCTCTCATATTTACCCAGGTTGCGGGCGCACACTTCAATTTGCTGAGATTCGTGAGAGTCGATGTCCGCAATCGTATTGAAAATCCGTTGCTTCAGGCGCGGATTGCTGACAAGCAAGCCACACTTTCTACATTCCAATATGAGGAAGTGAAAGCCTTCAGACTTGTCGTGGAAAACAAAACGAAACTCACCGTTTCCACAAAGAGGACAATTTACATAAGTAGCGGGCACCATCTGCGTTGCCATTCTTCTCTCACTCCCCAGCTGTGACGGATCTGCCCGAACGGGTAAGCTGGCTATTCGCAGGTTGTCGTACGCTGCTCTTGAACAGGTTTTTTCCCCTCTCAATTGCTGCCAGCAAGCTCTTATTATTCACCTGGCTTGCATTGCGGGCAAATTTGAGACCGCCGTCATCCTAGCCGGTCCGTTAGCCAGTACCATCGAGGAAATCACTTAAGTCAATCGTCTTCCTCAATTACAAGACAACCAAAATTCCGGCCGCCGACGAGCCTCGTACCATAGGGACCTGACTTCTCGAAGAGATTGCAAACACTGCCATCCACTTTCAGCCTGCGGCGCAAGTGAGATTGTACGTTGCCGATTACATTGACGAAATATCGCTGCCGCTCAGGTGCTGATCCGCTTGCCGAGCCGGCCAAGGACTCCGTCGATCGCTGCCTGGCAAAGCAATTTGCACCTCGCAACCTTATGATCGTGGAAGAGTAGCGCGGCTCCAAGTGGCCTCGCCAGCGCCAGCGCCGGAATCAAAGGAGCGAACCATGGCTTTGCGTATCGCGTTCTGATGAAAATCGAGTTGCGAAGATTGTAATAAAATCTCCAGGCTTGAGCGAGTGGGACGCCCGAGGGTATTCTTACAATTCCCAAGAACTTGTGTCGAGGTGATGGCACCCAAACGTACCGATGAACCACTTTGCTGGCGGGTACCAGAAAAACCTTAAATTGTTTGGAAACCCGGTAGATGAACTCTGTATCGTCCCAGTAAATAAACAGGTCTTTCAGCGGAAGCCCAACTGCGCTTATCGCCTCTCGCCGGATCAACCCACCAAGAAAACCTGCAGCCTCGATGGGAACAAGGGGCTGAAGGAAAGACCCCTTGGTAACGGCCGGGCACGCTGCCATCAGCCGATTGAACCGTCTGTAGGGAAAAACCTGAGCTTCAAAGCTTGAGTCAAGAACAAGAGATGCAAGGTACCCCACAGTGGGATCGTTAAACGCCGATGACTCAACTAACGCCTTCATTGCGTCAGATGTGGGTTCGACATCGTCGTCCATCACCCAAATCCAGTCATGGCCCTTTTCGTATGCCAGACGAATGCCTTCGTAAAAGCCCCCGGCTCCCCCCATGTTCTCCTCCAGCCGAACATGTGTAACCTTGCCCCTATACTTTTCCGCTAACATTTCTGCCGTGCCGTCAGTGGAAGCGTTATTGATCACCAGAATTTCATCAATGGGACGGTCCTGCCTGAGGAGGGCTTCAAGACATCCTTCAAGTAATGAGCGACGGTTGTAAGTGACCACGACAGCCGCAATGCGCGGCGGGTTGCTGGAACGTTCCGTCAACGACTCTTTCATGTTCACCATTTTGACGTGTGATTCGAAGTACTCAAGTCAATATGATAGATGTGACATGTATTTCCACTTTGAAGCTTGTTGCAATTACAACGCTCTTCGTCCCGGCCGGGCTACCGATCACGGGGGCATCGCTTTTGAATGAACAGGATGTGTTTCTCTTCGTTGACCAATCGGCTAGATATTTCTTCTTGATGCTCTGTACACAACTTGTCCAGCACATCTGTCACCTGTGGCAAATCGTAGCCGTAGTCATGAAAAGCCACCACACCACCCGGAGCCAGTTTATCCCATACCAGGTAAAAATCATTCCGGACATATTCTGGTGCGTGGTTTCCGTCGATAAACGCAAAGCAGATTGCATTTGCGGAAATCTTCGCGCACTTGGAATCCGCCTCAATGACTTCCACGTTCTGCAGACCTACGGTGACTCTGGAGAACACATCTTTTTGGGATCTTCCTTGCAAGTGCCGCGAATAAAGCTGTGCCATCTGGGTTCCTGCTGTACATTCTGTTTTGTCAAATTCTATTTCGAAACAGTCGATCACGTGGACCCGTTTTCCGCTTGCCATTCGCGACAATGATTTCGAAAATTTGTAGGTGCCCCCACCACAAAAGGCGCCAACCTCCACCACGTCGCCGGGAAGTTCAAGAATTCTGTTTTCTTTCATATAATCAATCAATGCCTCGTATCCCACTAAGTCCGAACCTTCGGGAGGAGGGAGGAATCCATACTTAGCCCAAAACCACGCACGGTCGAGTAGTCGGCGAAGCGGTCTGGCGACCATCACAAGACCTTTCGCAATGCGTTTCTTCAGCTCTTCTGGTGGCTGTGACTTCAGCATGTTCGATAAGGCTCCGACTCGGCAGGAAGTCTTGCCCCCCACAGGGGATTCAGCTTGACCTTCCAAAGGTAACCAAAGTGTGCTAAGGTAACGAAGCTCTCAGCCAGTAGCACCGACACGGCCATCCCGTCAGCCTTCCAGACGGATGCAAGAATACAGGCCAGCACCACATTCAGGAAGCCCGCCCCCAGCACTATCAGGAAAACTGCCTTCTCGCGACCAAACGGGATCATTATCTGGACGCCGAGCACCCCGCTCACAGCAACCAGGAGGGGTACCAGAGCAAGAATGCGCACAACGGACACGGATGGGTGGTAGTTAGGTCCCAGCACAACCCTTACGATGAGACCGGCACCGACGAAAGTCATGATGGACAGCAGCAGGCCGGTTCCTCCCATCGCAAAAAGAAGTCTCTTGCCCCACTGTAGGGCCTTGGCCTTGGATTCCTCTGCCAGCTTGCTAAACCTTGGGAACAATGCCTGTGACAGCGGTCCCAGCATGCTGACCATTGCCCTGATGATCTTCTCTCCAGCAGTGAAGTAGCCAACAACAGTATCGCTGGCTATCAGGCCCAGGATGAATGCGTTTCCCGCGGTGTAGAGAACAATTGCTGAGCTGGAAAGGAAAAGCACCCATCCTTCGCGGAGGCTTTCCCAAATCCCCGACCAAGTGGGCCAGATGAACTTTAGCTTGAAGGTGCGGAAGGCAATCCCTACACCCAATAAGCCAGCTACTATTGTTCCAGCGGAACTGAGCCCCGCATAGATTATGAAATCCTGCGGTTTCCGTACAAGGATGAACATCCCTACTACCACCAGGGCACGAACAGACAGGTTGATGATTGAGATTGGCCCCATCCGCTCCAATCCCTGAAACAGCCATGTCGGAAAGACGACAGCCCCCAGGATTCCGCAAAACAAGACGACCATAAGGGCCGAAACTTCGTGAATTCTTGGTACCAACTGAATTAGCAGCAGGAGACTCAGAAAACTGACAATGTAAAGCAACAATTTTGCGGCCCAGACGTTTGCAGCCACACGACCGACAACGCCAGACTGGTTTCTCTCGACCGAGATTTTCCTGGTCGCTGACCAATCAAATCCGTACCCTACTAACACGCTGAAGTATGCCGTCAATCCCTGTCCGAATGCCAGAGTCCCGAACCTTTCGACGCCTAGTATTCGTACCAGATACGGAACCGTTATAAGAGGCAGGAGGTAATTGGCGAACTGAATGGAATAAAGAAAAAGGGCGTTCCTGCTTACTGAACTCCTCAGCCCCCGGTGAACTAATGGCTTAAGCCCTTCCAGCATGTTAGACGGTGCCTTGAAGTAGTGCTTACCGTGGGTGCGCATCCTGGGCGCAACGTGGGTCGTGAACCCTGTGCTTAAGTGCCGTCATTGCCCCGCCAGCCGTTAATCCATCGCGAAGGGAGTCTGCGATACCTTGGAATACCCATCGTGCATATCGCCCCACGGGGTAGATATCGTGTGCTTCCAGGGTGGCAAGTCCCTGCTGTCGCCATTGGGATCCAGCCCATGACCACGTATAAGCCACCTCGATCCACGTCGGGTCAACCACGTCGATTTCACGCACCCAGTCCCACTCCTGCAATTCTTGAGTGGCGTTACGGCTGTATGCTGATATTCTGGCGGCATCCGGTTTCATGCCTTCGGGATAGGCGCGCTCCACATAGATGCTCACGTGCTCGCTATTTTTTCGGAACGCCTTCGGGAGAAATGAAGCATCTACGTTACTGTAAAATCCAACGCGATGAAATCCAGCCTTGCTGGCAGGGACATAAACCCAGTGATCTCCCGGACAGCGCGGCCCCCTGACAGCCCCAATGTTTAGCACGAGTACCGAGGGCGATGGGTCCGGTTTTACAGGAAGCTCCAAACCGGCCATCTCCAGGGTTCGATTCAGCGGGAGGGTTGAGAGCAGCACACCGTACCGAACCTTGCTTCCGTCCGAAAAGAAAACCTCTTTATCGGCTGGATTGATCTTTGTGGCGCGCTTGGCGTAGCGAATATCGCACCTTGCCGCCATCTTCTGAGCAAGCACATTGAGCCCTTCTGCAGGATAAACAAAGGTAGTGTTGTATCCGACAGCCGGAGATGAGCTAAAGGCTCCCTGGATGGCGTGGCCCAGATTAACCGGCGATTTATAGGCGTCCTGCGGTGCAATCCTTTCATAAAGGCCAGCGGTATAAAGGTTGTGGAACGGGACGAAGAAAAGCTCGCATAAAGTCTGGCCAAAACTCGTCCGCAGCCAGTCGCCCATCGTGCGAATCTTCTCCCTGACATTGGCAGACTCAACAATCTCATGCAAGCATCGGGCGGCAAGCTCCGAACCAAGGCAGGCAAGATGATTCTGAATGGGGTAGGGTATCAGGATTTCTTTCTGGGGAAGCCACACGGTGGACTTCCTCGCATATGAGCGAACTTCTGCAAATGACCGCAGGAGATGTCTGGCGGTGGCATCGCCGCCGAAGATCCAGTGCCCCCCACCCACCTCAAATCGATAGCACTCATCATCTGCTGGCACACTGGAGTACCTTTTCCCGCCTCCAGACCGCATGTAGTAGGAGGAACAGATCCCTCCAGGGTCTTCTGCAGCTTCAAAGACCGGAAGACCAGACAGACCTGCACCGAGACCGGTCATGCCTGCGCCAAGCACTATCACGTTGTCATTTACATATTCCTTCATTTTGCCGGGGTCGATTATAGCATGGTCCAAAATTTCACTCGGGATACATGAGCATTTGATGGCATCTCTAACATCTGGTCTTAGGATATTGTCACCGGGGTGCGACTCAGGCTTTATTTCGAGCCTTGTTTGAGTTGCTTGGTTACGGATACTTAGGCAGGTGCTACTGATTTTTCTCGTTGCCACCAGGTTTTCGCAGTGAGGCGTTGTGAGTCTTACGGACGGATGACGACGACATCCGGGCTGGTGGGAAGACTGAAGTTTGCACCGCGCTCACGATTCAGTTCCAGCGTTGCAGGAACGTTCAGTTCGGCGATGGGGACCTTTCTTGTCCACGAACCATTGTTCCAATAGTCCGAACTGGTATAAATCGTTCCACCTATGATGGTGTATCTCGAAATCTCTTCTTTGTGTCCATCACGGAATACCAGCACGGCGGGTGGGAGTTTATGCGTCGGTTCCATACCGCTGTATTGCTGTGCCGCCATCGAGCGGATGCTCCCGGCTTTTGTTGAGCCGTTCGGTGCAACCGATGAATTGACGATGGTTTGGCCGGAATCCGTAATTCTTACCCAATGATTACCTTGGAGTTCCAGCACCAGAGATTCAGGCGGAGGTGGTGCCGGAGTTTCCACGCGCGGCTGCGATTTTTCAATAACCACCGTACGCGGCGGCGGTTCCTCTGGAGGTGCCGGCTCGGAATACAAATCCGAATAGTAGTAGCCGGGATACAAATAAGAGTAGCCGGGGTACGCCGAGCGGTGGTAATTTCCATGCCCGCGTCCCCCCGTCAGGTAGCCCCCACGAGGAAATCCCCTGGAAGGCATGTGGGGCCGTCCCTGCATTATTGCGCCCCGCCCGCTCAGGAATCCCTTCTGTGCAGGGGAAGGTAACGCGAAAATCAATGTGCCAAAGATGGCCGTGAATAGCGCTAGAATGAGCCTCTTCCCCATGGCCAAACCGTCCGTTGTCTCCGGACCGGAGACATTCCCTTTCCTGTCTTACCTATATTACTGAAAACCCCAAAAGTCAAGCCAGGCAAGAGCCCCGAAATACTTCCGGGAACTCAGTTCATATGCCAATTTGGCAGAAGCACACCGACTCTAACTTTTACAGACAATTTGCAGAAGGAGAGCCCGTTTCGAGAAATACTTAGTACCGGAAACCGCTGCTTCCGGCGCATGTACGAACCTTCGGGAGGATTAGGAATCATGAGTTGCACCGGGCAATTTTCTATGTCTGGTGAAACCTTCTTGCGGCGGGATTCGTCCGGCTTACTAAGCAAAATGGCGCTAGTTTATGCAGGTTGGTTTTGCGTGCGAGGGTCCAGGTCAATGAGAGCTAAGAAGTTCCTGTTCTTAATACGACTGCGCGTCACGATTTTGTTGATGACGTTGTGTGTATGCACAGTCGCGTTTGCTCAATCAACCGCCGGCGGGACAATCGAGGGACAGATACGGGGCCCCGGAGGAGTGCTGGTTCCCGGAGCTAGAGTTGTTCTGTTCAATATGGACACGCGAGCGCGTAAGGAGACGTGGTCCGATGAAACCGGGAAGTACGAATTTAGAGACGTTGCGCCGGACGAGTACCGGATCATTGTGATGATTCTGGGGTTTCGACCTTCGCTTTTGGGACCAGTGAAAGTCATGCCTGGGAAACAGCCGTTGGCACTCGACGCGACTCTTTCTCTGGCAACACCGGGAGAGCGAGCTGGTTTTGGCGGCTTCAAGCGTCCGGGGGCGTGGCGGCCTGGAATGAACCGTCGGAATTTTCGTGGGCGCACGGGCCAGGCCGGGTCTGGAGAACGGGCCGGATTTGGCGGTCGTTCCCGCCAACTCCCGCAACAGGGTGGAGCGACCGCAGGTGGGTCCTTTAACCCGCAAGGGGAACTGAACAGCATTCTGGCAGAAGGTGGTGAAAACGATACATCTGGCGGCTTGAGTTTTTCGGGGGAAGGCGCAGGAACGGGTCAGGGCGGTCCGCAAGGTGCTAGTGTTGGGGGCGACCTTGCGGGTGCTGCGGGCGCGAGTAGTTCCTTTTTGCTGGCCGGCAATGTTGTAAACGCTGCCGCTCCCCCGATGGGCGGAGGGCGGAGGGGTCGATTTTTCAGGTTTGGCGGTGGACCCGGAGGGCCTGGTGGACCAGGCGGAGGGGCGGGAATGCCCTTTGGCGGAGGAGGTGGGGGCGGCAGGGACTTTTTCTTTGGCGGTTTCCGCAGACCTGGGGCGAATCGGATTCGTGGGAATATTATGGACAGCTACACCAACTCAGCATTTGACGCACGCCCCTACCCTTTGAACACGCCATCACAACCCCAGGCTTCCTTTTACCGCGAGTTGTTCGGAGTTTCGTTAGGTGGCCCGTTGAACATCCCGAAGATCTACAACGGTGGCGACAAGACGAGTTTCTTTTTCAATTTCAACATCAACCGCGGCACGAGTCCGCAGAATATTCTGGCTTCCGTCCCGACGGCGACGGAGAGGCAAGGCGATTTTTCAGCAACTGCGATTCTTTCAGGGGCAGGCGCAGGCACGATGCCGGTGATTTATCAGCCGACTGCGTCCCTGGGGCCACGAACAGCGTTCTCAGGCAATGTGATTCCATCGTCGATGCTGAATTCTGCGTCCCTGGGCTTGCTGCAATATGTCCCGTTGCCCAACTTGCCGGGACAGGTTCAGAACTATCATGTGCAGTTGTCGTTGCCAACGGCTACCCAAATGTTTATGGCGAGAGTGGGCCAGCAGATCTCAAGCAAAGATAATCTGGCCGTGATGTATTTTTACGACTCTTCGCACACCGATGGCATGACAGGGTTCCCGAATATCACTTCAACGACGACCATACGAGGGCAGAACGTCAGCATCAACGAAACTCATAACTTCGGCCCGAAAGCAGTGAATAACTTTGTCGTCAACTTCAACCGCGCACGGACCTACGTGACGAACCCGTTTTCCTACAACCAAAACATCGCGGGTGCGCTTCGTATTACGGGTGTTTCACAAGATCCCATGGATTGGGGCTTGCCATCAATCGGCTTTACAAATTTCAGCGGCCTTGGTGATGCCACCCCTTCGCTCACCCGAGACCAGACCATACGTTTTTCGGATTCCGTCATTTACAGCGCGGGAAAACATAACCTTGAGTTTGGCGGTGAGATTTCCAGAATCCAGTTAAACTCCCTCACGAACCCCGATGCTGCCGGCAGTTTTTCCTTCACGGGCTATTCCACCAGCGATTTCACTACGGCGGGAACTCCCGTAGCCGGCACCGGCTATGACTTTGCTGATTTTCTGCTAGGTCTTCCCCAGACAACATCTGAGCGCTACGGCATCCCCGCGAACTATCTGCGTTCATCCCGCTACGATGTTTACGGGCAAGACGACTGGCGAGTGACGGACCATCTGACACTGGATCTGGGTGGGCGCTGGGAATACGCGGCGCCTTTCACCGAGAAATACGGCCACTTGTCGGACCTGGCGCTGGGGCCGAATTTCTCTACCGCAGGTGTGGTAACGGCACAGAACCCGGGAAACCTTCCCGCATCGTTGTTGAGCGGGCATCCGGAGAACGTGGCTCCGCGCATCGGAGTTGCCTACCGGCCTTGGATTTCACATTCCTTGGTTGTTCGGACCGGCTATGGAATCTTTTATGACGAGTCAGTTTACCAGAACCTGGTGGACAACCTGGTGAATCAGGCTCCGTTTGCTACTACGAGTACCCTCGTGACAAGCCCTTCACAGATCCTGACGCTCCAGAACGGTTTCCCCAGCATCAATTCAACTACTGCGCGCAACACGTTTGCCGTCGATCCCAATTTCCTTACGCCGTACGCGCAAAGCTGGAACGTGATGCTCGAGCAGGACCTCAGCCAATCCTATATTCTTTCGGTGGCTTATATTGGAACGCGCGGGACGCACTTGAACCTTCTCTTGGTGCCGGGTGTCGGAAGTGCGCTGGCCTCAACTACACTGCCATTCGAGTATGACACATCAGGGGCATCTTCCCTTTACAATGGGTTACGAGTGAGCTTGCGGCACTTCTCGCGGCGCGACTTCTCTTTCTTTTTGAACTACACCTACTCAAAGGCCGAAGACAATGCTTCGAGCGTGGGAGGGACAGCAACTTCCCGATTTTTCGGAGGTGGCCCCGGAGGCTTGGGAGGAGGATCAGCGATCTCTGCGGCGGTTAGCCCGCTGGCTCCCGTGCAGAATCCGTCCGATCTGGGCGCGGAGTGGGCCCTTTCCGGATTCAATCCCACGCATAGCGTGCGGGCATTCGTGCGTTATCAGTTGCCATTTGGTGAACGCGGGCGGTTCCTCAGGAATCGTGGCGTGCTGTCAGCACTTCTCAGCCGCTGGTCGCTTAGCGACATCACTTCAATCAGTTCGGGGCTTCCTTATACTGCGTATGTTGGTGGCAATGCCAGTAACAATGTGAGCGGGCTTGCCCCATTTGGGGGCTTGCGTGCCGATGCCACTGGACTTCCCGTAACACTTTCTTCATCCGAGCAATCAACGTTGAAGTACTTCAACACGGCAGCTTTTGCGTTGCCCGCTGCTGGAGAATTCGGAAGCGCTGGTCGCAACACCATCCCGGGACCGAAGTCAGTAAATTTCAACATGGGTCTTGACCGCTTGATCACGATCTCACGCGAGAAGAATATCTCGGCTAATTTCCGCCTTGCAACGAATAACACGTTCAACATTGTAAATTACTCGGGCCTGTCAACGACTGTTAACAGCAACACGTTCGGGCGGGTGACCGGTGTGGGTTCCATGAGAACCATGACCCTATCGTTCAGACTCCGGTTCTGAGGGCAGAAGCTTTTGGAGTCGGGTTATTTTATTTCTCCTCTTGTCAGTTAGTTTCTGAGGTTGCTATGCGTTGTCGTTCAATTCGTAGGAGAGAAGCTCGATATGGCCCTCGCGGGCCTGTGATCGGGCTGGCACTTGTGGCGGTTGTCCTGCTGGAGGTTGCGAATGTGCGCTTTGCTATGGCCGCACAAAGCGAGGGGCAGGAAGCCGCACCCTCGTCCAGCCAGATTGGCTATCAGAGCCTTGCGCAGGGGTACACGTTGAAGGTCTCCACGAATGAAGTGCTGGTGGACGTCCGAGTAACGGACCGCAAGGGCGACCCCGTCACGAGCCTTAAGCAAAGCGACTTTAAGGTTTATGAAGACGGAGTGCTTCAGAGGATCAATTCGTTTGATCTGGAGAACATTCGGAAGCTTGCACAGGAGTTGGGCGAGAACGGCAAGCCAGCGGAGATCAACCTGGGCGCTTTGCCCAGGACGACCCCGCAGGAAACTTACCGCCAGATGGTGCAGAACCACCGGTTGATTGTTCTGTTCTTTGACCTCACCTCAATGCAGATTCCGGACCTGCTGCGCGCGCTTCAATCAGCGCAGAACTTCCTGAAGACAGGGATGACGCCTGCGGATCTGGTGGCTGTAGTTACCTATTCAAGCAATCTAAAAGTGCTTCAGGACTTTACGAATGACCGCGACGTGCTCTCGAAGGCGATCAAGAGCATTCAGATTGGCCAGTCGTCCACTCTGGCGACGAACGGAAGCGTTGGGGAGGCGGGCGGTACGGATTCGTTTGGCAATGAAGTAGTGACGCAGGATACAGGAGATGCATTTACTCCGGATGAAACCGAGTTCAACATTTTCAATACGGACGAGAAGCTTTCAGCCTTGCAATCACTGGCTGATCTGTTGCAAACCGTGCCCGGACGCAAATCTGTGATCCACTTTTCAAGTGGGATTGAGCAGACTGGTGTGGACAACGAAGCGCAGCTCCAGGCCACGATTGACGCGGCAAACCGGGCGAACATCTCCTTGTACACAATGGATGCGCGCGGTCTGATGGCCATGCCGCCTGGTGGCGGCGCGTCAGCGGCCAGCCCTTCCGGGACCGCGATCTACACGGCGAGCGCCGTCTCATCACAAATCAGTTCCATGCACAACAGCCGCGAGACTCTCTCGACACTGGCCACAGATACGGGTGGGCGCATGTTCACGGACCTCAACAATTTCGCCCCGGTTTTCCAGTACGTGCAGAAGGAAAACAGCACCTATTACTTGATTGGTTACACTTCGTCGAATACTAAAGCGGACGGAAGATATCGCCACATCCGGGTGGAGGTGGCTGGTGGGCATGGCCTGAAGGTCGAGGCGCGTCCGGGGTATTATGCGCCTGTGAGCTTTGGGCATTCTTCGGGTCAGCAGAAGGAACTTCAACTCTCTGATGCGCTCAACTCAGAGGCGCCCTTCCTCGATCTTCCGTTGGCGGTCGAGACCGCTTATTTCCTGCAGCCTGATGGCCATTATTACGTAGTTTTGGCGGCTAAGATTCCTGGCTCGTCCATTCCGTTCCGTCAACATTCAACTGTCCACCAAACCCAGTTTGACTTTGCCTGGCGTGCCACAGATTCGCACGGCAAGGTGGCGGGCGCACTGCGTGATACGCTGCCTGTAAAGCTGGACGCCTCAACCTTTCAAACTGTATTGAAGGGCAACATCCTCTATGAAGGTGGACTGGTGCTGCCGCCCGCCTCCTACAAGTTGAAAGTGGTGGCACGTGAAAACATGACGGGGAAGATGGGTACTTTTGAAAAACAACTGGTCCTACCTCCGGTGAGCAAGACGGGACTGGCACTAAGTTCTGTTGTCGTGTCAAACGAACTATCGAAGAGACCTCCTGCCCGGCCACAGCGTGGTCCGTGGGCTATGGGCGCTGAAGACAACCCTCTTGACTCTGGTTCCCAGGCGATCCTGCCTAGCGTTACCCGGGTGTTTTATGGTAACCAGAACCTGTACGTTTATCTTCAGTCATACGCGAACAAGCCGGCATCGGCCACCAAAGCCACCGGGCATCCCCAATCGTCAATGCCTCCGTCGATGGCACTCATTTTTTTCCGGAACGGTGTCCAGGTTTCTCAGGCAGGTCCATACCCGGCCAAGTCAGGCAAGTCGGGTGTGGGGACAGCCTCTTATTTCACTGACATACCCTTGGCCAAGTTTCCGCCAGGTCGCTACTGGATGCAGGTGAATGTGATCGATGCCTCCGCCAATGAGGTTGCATTTGCCCGCGTTCCGATGGCCATCATATCAGTTCCCGATCAAGGCGGCGCTCATACCGGTGGCAGCGGAGAACATAAAAGCGCTGGTTCCGGGACGAGTGGAGACTAATCTGGTCGTGTACTCAATTCGTCGACCATTTCTCAAACCTTGTAAACCCATCTCGGAAGTAATTGGCTAAATTGGAAAATGTTTTTGGTGCATCGCTCAAAAGCTGTTTATAAAAGTCATGTTTACGTGATGACAGTTTTGGGAGTGCACGGCAGGCCTTGACAATGCGGGCCAGATAGTATCATTCAGTTTTTAGACGTGGTAAATCGATGCCTTGACAATTGCAGGGTTAATGCTTAGAGTTCGCATTTCCTGTCGACGAAAGGGGAACCCCGGTATCTAAATTTCAGGAGAGGAGCAGCAAATGGCAAAAGTGATGACCAAGACCCAAGTGGTGTCGCACCTGGCCGATAAGGTCGGGTTGCAGAAAAAGGCCGCGGCCGGCGTGCTCGAAGACCTTGTGGGACTGGCCACTAAGGAGTGCAAGAGTGGCGGGCAATTCGTTGTTCCTGGCATAGGCAAGGCCGTTAAGGCCCACCGCAAGGAACGCACGGGTCGTAACCCTCAAACTGGTGCACCCATCAAGATTCCAGCCAAGACTGTCGTTAAGTTCCGCTTGGCAAAGTCTTTTAAGGACGCCGTCGTTCCACCCAAGAAGAAATAGCATACCGGCAGATCGGCAGAAGTTATTGGCGAGCGCCTCAATATGAGATGCTTGTCAATGGCGAGTAGCGGGTAATTTTCAATAGTATGAATGCGCGATTCCCCGGGAACAGGAGAATTCCATCCTGGGGAATCACCATTTGAGGTGGGGAAAATCAATTGAATGACCCCATGTTTTAGCCGGTCAACTGTGATCTCCCATAGCGATCACCAGGGAGCGACGGCTAGCCCAGGCCATGCCTTGTCGTTGGAACTCAAAGCCCTGTCCAGATTAAAAGCGGCGCTGATCAGTGCGACGTGGGTGAAAGCCTGCGGGAAATTTCCCAATCCTTCTGCGCAAGGTCCCGTTTCTTCTGCATACAGCCCCAGGTGGTTCGCATAGCTCAGCATTTTATCGAATATCAATATGGCCTGATCCAGTTGCCGTTTGTCGACGCGTCCGGCTCGCGTCAATGCCTCTACCAGCCAGAACGTACACATATTGAATGTGCCCTCGTCCCCTTGAAGGCCGTCGATTCCTGCCTCGGTATTGTAGCGGTAAGCAAGGCTGTTTGACACGAGGCCGCCTTTGTCGGGAGGACGGTTGATAGCTTCGATCGTCTTGATCATCCTGGGATCAGTGGGCGACATAAAGAACACCAGCGGCATAATCAGACTGGAAGCATCGAGACAGTTGCAGCCGTAGTATTGCACAAAGGACTGTCGGTTTGCATTCCACCCCTTGTTGAGAACCTCTTCGTAAATTGCATCGCGGACCTTCTGCCAGCGATCGCGATCCGCCGGGAAAGAACGCTTTTCGGCCAACCGCAGGCCGCGGTCCAAAGCTACCCAGCACATGACTTTCGAATACACAAAGTGTTTGCGCCCACCCCGGACCTCCCAGACTCCGTCGTCGGGTTGATTCCAGTTCTCGCAGACCCAGTTCAGTAATGCGCGCAACTCAACCCATAGTTCGTGGGAAATGGGGCTGCCATACTTGTTGTAAAGATAGACCGAGTCCATCAATTCGCCATAAATGTCCAGTTGCAATTGGTTGGCGGCTGCGTTTCCCACGCGCACAGGCTTGGACCCCTCATAGCCTTCAAGGTGGTCCAGGGTGAATTCATCCAGTCGGTGCCGGCCGTCAATGCCGTACATGATCTGGAGCGACCCGTCATCTCGCCGCTCGTGGCAACGCGCTTCAAGCCATTGCATAAATTCGGCTGCTTCCTCTGTAAATCCGAGCCTCATCAACGCATAGATTGCAAACGCCGCATCGCGGATCCATGTGTAGCGATAATCCCAGTTACGCTCACCGCCGATATGCTCCGGCAAACTACAGGTGGGTGCTGCAACAATAGCCCCCGTCGGGTGGTAGGTGAGTAATTTCAAAACAAGCGCTGACCGGTAAACCATTTCCCGCCATCGGCCTTTGTACCGGCAACGCGAAAGCCATCGGCGCCAGTAGTTAACGGTACCCTGGAAAAGCTCTTCTTCAGTAGATTCCGATATAGGGGTGCCGCAGCCTGCACCTGGTGGCATTGCCTGGAGCAGAAAGATAGCGTTCTCTTCTTCCCCTAAGGTGAATTCCGAGATCACGCCATTCATGCCATCGCCCTTCAGTGGTACGCCAGTCGCAAGTCCGAGGTGCAAGTTTGTCGATTCGAAACAGACTCCCTGTGTGAATATTCTCGTTTGGTGCGTGTCGCGCGCATAATTGAAGGCTGGCTGGCATACCATCCGAAAAGGCATGCTCCCTCGGACTACCCGCACTCGACGTATCAGCTGGTGCTTGCCTTCCCAGTTGCCTTTGTTGTCGATGGGCATGTAATCGGTAATTTCGGCGACACCGGCAGTTGAGAGAAAGCGCGTGACCAGCACGTTTGTTTCAGGCCAGTAAAGCTGTTTGTAAGTAATGCCCTCGACGGCGGGGGATATCTGGAACCTGCCCCCTTTTTCGCTGTCAAGCATTGCCGCAAAGACGCTCGGAGAGTCAAAGCTCGGAAAACATAGCCAGTCGATAGACCCGTTCATGCCGATCAGGGCCACGGTGTGCAGGTCGCCGATGATTCCGTAGTTTTCAATTGGTTGGTACCCCATGCCGAATTTTCCCCCGATGTAATTGGTCGAAGCAACAACGCAGGCGATAATCTTATCACCCTGCGAGTGGACCTTCGCGATGAAATCCCCGAGCACGCCACTTTTCACCATCACATAGCAGGTTCGTCCGGGAAACGCTTTCGGGCGAGCATAGAGGCGACCAATGTTGCCAATTCGGCAG
>JAJYLL010000127.1 GCA_021787735.1 Acidobacteriota bacterium
TGGAAATCACAGCCTATAATGTTCATGTCTCGGCTCCTCCTTCGCTGAGAGTTTCTGACTTTCTGACAACGCCAGTTTACTCTCTCCACCGAGGAGCCGACGACCTTATGCCATCAGACATTGATTTCCAATGTCTGCGATCAGCGGAGCTGAGAGGGGTTAGAATAGCCGGGTGTCACATCCGCCTCGATATTACGGCAAGAACGACCTTCACTTTTTGACCACCAGCACATACCGCCGCACGCAGATTTTCAAATCTGAGCTCTTCAAACGCGAATTCGTTGCCACGCTGGCAGAGTTGCGCGCCGAACTGGGATTCCGCCTCTTGGGCTATGTCCTGATGCCGGAACATTTCCATCTGCTGGTGTGGCCCTCCGAGGCTGCCAATCCTTCCCAAATCATGCAAAGGCTGAAGGGGCGCACGGCGCGGTCAATCCTGAAGACTCTGCGGGAGGAGCGGAGCCACGCCTGGTGCGCAAGGATGCTGCGGAGGTTTACCCTGCCCTCGACTGTGCACGATGAGGCGAATTGCCGCGTGTGGCAGCGGCGGTTCTACGACATGAATATCTGGAGTTCGAAGAAGATCAACGAGAAGCTGGATTACATGCACAATAATCCGGTGGAGCGAAGGCTGGTGAGCTCGCCGAGTGACTGGCCGTGGTCAAGCTGGAGAAATTATTTTTTGGAAGACGAATCGATCATCGCAATGGATCGGATGCCATGATGTCAAACAGAAGCGTCCCGCTGCGCGGGATCGCAGACTCGACAAAGCGCGAATCTGCGCCTCCCGCCCAGAAGGGCCGCGGGCTTCAACCCCGGAGGATCCCGGCAAACGCTTGACGGCCGCCGGGCGCGGGAATAGTGTGGTGATTATCTTAACGAATCGGGGCACAGTATCGGAATCAGCGGAAGCTGATTCGTTTGGACAGTGATGCGCAGATTTTCGGGGGCTGCGGGTTTGTATTGTTCTAAAAGTTCCGCTATGGCGGGAACGATAAAGAGAATTTATCGGGAGGGATCCATGCTGAAGCGCTTTTATTTCTCGTTTCTGATTGCCTGTGCCGGGTTTGCGCTGCTTACTGCTTGCCAGACTGCGAAAGAGACCGGCAAAGTAAATTCCGTGACGGAACCGGTGGCGCCAGTGAAGCCGGTGACCACCGACTATTACGGCACCAAGGTGGTTGACCCTTATCGTTACATGGAAAATCTGAAGGATCCGGAAGTGCAGGCGTGGATGAAAGGCCAGAATGCCTACGCCCGCGCCGAGCTGGCAAGAATTCCCGGCCGCGAGGACCTGCTTAAGAAAATCCGGCAATACGACCAGTCCGTGCCGCGAGTGCGTGTGCGGCAACTGCCTGGCGACCGTTATCTGGTGTTGAAACAACTGCCCAGCGACAACACATACAAACTTTACGTGCGCCAGGGGCTTGAGGGAAAAGACCGGCTTCTGGTGGATCCTCAGAATGTGAATCTCGCCCCGCAGGACCAGGGCAAAGGCAAGAACGTCATCCTCTATTTCTCGGCGTCGCAGAACGATCGGTATGTGGCCGTGGGAATTGCACCCGGCGGGGCTGAACGCGACACGGAGATTCACATTTTTGAGACTGCAAACGGACATGAATTGAGCGATGTAATCCAGCGCGCGTGGGGCGGCCGGCCGAGCTGGCTGCCGGACAACCGCTCATTTATATACGGCAAATTGCAGACGCTTCCTCCGGGCGCGCCGGCTACGGAAATCGAACAGAAGTTTCGCGCTTACCTGCACGTTTTAGGCAGCGACTCGGCCAGGGACGCGGCGGTGTTCGGATTTGGCGTGTCGGCCTCCATCCCTGTTAAGGCCACTGAATTTTCGTCCATGGGCACGCCGCCGGATTCTCGTTACGCCGTGGGCGCCATCAACAGCGGCGTCTCGCCGAACAGCGCGTTTTATATCGAACCGGTTTCGGATGTAGGCAAAACGAGTTCGGCATGGCGCAAAGTGGCGGGGACGAACGACGACGTAGCCGATGTTGAAGTTCACGGCAATGATCTTTACGCACTGACCTTCAAGAACGCACTGCGCTACAAGGTGGTGATGACCAGCGCTCTCCATCCGGACCTGGCCACGGCGGAAACCATTGTGCCGCCCAGCCAGGCTGTGGTGACCGGCATCGACGCCGCCAGTGACGCGCTCTATGTGGAACTGATGGATGGCGGGATCAGCCGCCTGCTGCGAGTTCCCTACGGGCGCAATCCCAAAGCGCAGGAAGTTGCTCTGCCATTTAAGGGAACGGCAATGGTGCAAACTGATCCCCGGCTGCCGGGAGCGCTGATCGGTTTGACCTCGTGGACGAAAGCGTACCGGATTTACGAATACGATCCGAAGACCAACGAGCTCTCCGCTACCAACCTTCAGCCAGCAGGGCCTTACGATAATCCCTCAAATCTCGAGTCGGTTGAAGTGAAAGCGCGGAGCTACGACGGTACGATGGTGCCGCTCTCGATTGTGTATCCCAAGGGCATCAAAATGGATGGTTCAAACCCCACCTGGATGCGCGGCTACGGCGCCTACGGCATCACCATGACACCCGATTTTACTCCGATGTTTCTGGCCTGGTTCGACGAGGGCGGCGTGTATGCGGTATGTCATGCCCGCGGCGGCGGCGCCTATGGCGAGGAATGGCACCTGGCGGGCAAAGAGGCAACCAAGCCGAATACGTGGAAAGATTTCATCGCCTGCGCCGAATACCTGGTGGAGCACAAGTACACTTCACCTGCGCATCTGGCGGGTGAGGGCGAAAGCGCCGGCGGCATTACCATCGGGCGGGCCATTACATCGCGTCCGGACCTCTTCGGCGCGGCTATTGACTGGGTGGGGGTGTCCGATACATTGCGTCAGGAGACCACGGCGAACGGCGTGCCCAATGTTCCGGAGTTCGGCAGCGTGAAGACCAAGGCGGGATTTGAAGCGCTCTACGCCATGAGCCCTTATGACCACGTCAAGAAAGGGACCGCTTATCCGGCGGTGCTGCTGATGACCGGCGCAAACGATCCGCGGGTGGACCCGTGGCAGATGGACAAGATGGCGGCGCGGCTGGAGGCGGCAACTTCAAGCGGCAAACCCATCCTGCTCCGCGTGGATTATCACGGCGGACACAACGTGATCGGAGCCACTCGGGCAGACACGGAGGACACGTTTGCGGACATCTTCAGCTTCCTGCTGTGGCAACTCGGGAAACCGGGCTTTCAGCCGGGCCAATAGAAGCAATGCAGCCCCCCTGTTTGCACGGGCGGAACGAAGGTTCCGCCCGCGTGCCCGTTCGCGCCGCCACCTCATCACAATGGATTGTGATATTCATCACGGCAGCTTGTGAGCGGCTCCCGCCATAGTGTTAAAGTAATGAACGGATTGGCCCGAATTCAGTCAGGGGGCAGCCATGGCAACCGACGTGAAGTCCAAGGAATTCAAACGAGAAGCCGTTCTGTACGTTGAAGACCCTGCACACAAACAGGACACTTTTGTTCCTACCGAACCACTGAATCCCTGCGAACTTGAAATTGACCTTTTCTGCAAGGGCATCCGCGTGGACGATTCCTGCACGATCGGTGAAGTCGGTCGACCGCTGGTGCGGACGCGCGCGGGGTTGGGCAGCGGCCTTGAGGTGATCATTCCCGGTCCGCTCAAGGACCTTTGGGTCAACATCCCTGTTGAAGAAGAGTTCGCGCAGAAATCCTACTACCGCATCGTACGCGACGGCGATGACTTTGAGATCGTTGACAACCGTCGGGGATTCTGTTATCCGGTTCGGTTGTCGCCCGAAGTGCAGTGGTACACGCGCACCACTTCACGTGGCGTCCCGATGCAGCGCATTGGCGTTCTGCAAGGGACCTATCTGGGCATCTACATTTCCAATTCCTGCGGCTTCTGGTACCACTCGCCCGCGCTGAACTGCAAGTTCTGCACCACCGGGCTGAACGTGGGTGTCAATGAAGTCGAGCTGAAAGACGTGGAGGATGTTGTCGAGGTGGCGCAGACGGCCAAAGCCGAATCGGGCGTCACTTTCGTTCATTTCAATTCCGGCTACCAGACCAACCGCGATCTGGACCGAGCCGCCCCCTACGTGAAGGCCGTGAAGTCGCGCGTGGGCGCCCTGATCGGGGTCCAATTGACGCCCACCCGCGACCTGTGGAAGTACGACCGGCTGATCGACCTGGGCGCCGACCACTTCAGCTTCTGCTACGAGTTCCAGAACCCGGAATTCTTTGCCAAAATCTGTCCGGGCAAAGAAAAGCTGATCGGACAGAAAACCTTCTTCCGCGCCCTGGAATATACCTCAAAGAAGCTGGGCAAAGGGGCCTGCTCGGGCGAGATCATTGCCGGCATCGAGCCCATTGAAGACACTCTGGCCGCTATCGACATGATTGCCGGAATGGGAGCTTTTCCGACCGTCTGCATTTTCCGCCCCACCATCGGCTCCGACATGGAACGCTGGCCCTCGCCGCGCTATGAGGACATGATCGTAGTTTACCGGCACCTCTACGAGGCGTGCCGGAAGCACGGCATCCCCATGGATGTGACGCCCAACATTGAGGTCAGCCTGATTGTCCAACCGGGCGACACGCGCTACCTGGCAGATTCGAGCCTGGCGACAAAGTTGTATGACATCAAGATGGGACTGATGAGGAAAGCCGCACGGCCCTACTTCTGGTGGGCGCGGCGTCCCAAGAACATCAAGGCTTCTGAAGTCCTTAACCCCTGACAACCCTTTACACGAAGCCCGGCCTCAGGTTCGGCTGAGACGCGAACGGATTCACAGCCGCCGCCGTCATTTGGGCCTTGCCGCGTCCGCTGACGACACACGAGTACGGCCGGATTTTTCAGTTGATTTTTAAGCGGAGGGAGGGGCGGCGATCCGGAAGGCTTTGCGTGTGGACGCTGCTTCCGGACCGGCCGCTGAGAAATTGGTTTCGATGAAGGGCTGATGAAACCGCCGGGCTCGCCGTCAGGCCTGCGCCGCGCTGTGCTGCTGAGATGCAACGCTCAGAGCAGAGCCGTGGAACGACATGACGATCAGGTCCGCGCGCCGCTGAACACCAAACTTGGCGAGAAGGTTCGAAACATGGAATTTCGCCGTCCGTTCGGAAATGTTCAACTGGCCCGCGATTTCCTTGTTTGACAGGTTGTCCAGAACCGCCTGAAGGACCTCGCGTTCGCGACGGCTGAGGCCCACGGAACTGCTGATCATGGTCCGGTTGCGCGAGCTTGGAAGGATCGATTCGACGAACCGGGAGAGCAGGACGCGAGGAACCCAGTAACTGCCTTCGAGCAGCGCCTTGAAGGCTTCCTGCAAGTCGGTGCGCGCCTCATTGTATGTCATCAACCCTTTGGTTCCGACACGAAGCAATGGGAACGCGTTGGCTTCGTCAAACCCTTCGGAAACCGCAACCACCCGGGATTCCGGATACCGGTCCATGATCTCCGATACCAGTAGCGCTGCGGACGTCGGAACACAGGCATCTACGACGTAGAGGGGGCACCTGGGAAAAGGCAACCGGTGGAAATCATTCGCAAAAGGCGAATCAATGTGCTTGGCTTTCACCCGATAGGAGAAGTTGGCCAGTAACTTTGAGAACTCACTTAATACCAGCGGATGGGGAGAAAGGAGGCAAACTTTCAAACACGGTGGCCCGTGCTTATGCAACCTACGAGAGAAGCCAACGAAAGAATGCTTGATCATCTTGTGCTTCTCCTTAACTTACTTGAGGATGTCGGTCATTTATTTTGCCGGGCTATTCTGTGAACCCCGGCGATCCACCCACCAGAAAGAAGTCGAACATACCTTAAGGTGGAAACCTTACTGGCCTTACGGGCCCTCCCCACCCAGTAATCCAGATATTGCAGTAAACAACGACTACAAGCTCGTCATTCTGGCAAATGTGATCCCCTGTAGTCAAGTCATAAATTTCAACCACATCATCAAGACATCCGCCCTGCTAAATGCTGAATAGTTACTTATCTAATTGAATCTAAGGCTGTTAATAACTAGGATGGGGTTTCTATTAAAAGCCGGTACAGTCGGTCTATTTAATAGATTTTACACATTGGTCAATAATCTTCACAGTAATCATCTCTATTGGGTCAGGCCGAGGTGGATATCGGCCAGAATTTTCAAGCCTCTGTTCCGGATTGCGGCCCGGCGCGTGGTTAATGATCGCTCGCGCATCCTCTTTGAATTTTTTGGGGCTCGCGAGATGCGCCGCCGGTCTTGGACGGTGTCCTGATCGGTTTCAGGCATGCGTGATTTCCGAAGCGAACGATATCTCACCAGCGCTGTTTCCATCCCGAAACCGGATGTGTCACGCGGCGTTTTGTTGTGCGTTTTCTCCGCCCGCCAGCGGGCCAAGTCCCCGCCGGCGCAGGATTCCGTAAAGCGCGAGCGTCACGAAAATTTCCGTTGTCACCACAGCCGCCGCCATTCCAATCTGTGCGAAGCGCGGAGCCAGCGCCACCGCCAGGAGCAGGTTGAGCGCGCCGCCTGCCAGGATGATGCGGTTGAATTGCCGGTCGAGCCCGAGCGGCACCATCCAGAGTACCCCGAACATGGTTCCGAGTGCGTCGAGCAATGGCAACGCCGCCATGATTTGCAGTACTGGAATTGAAGCTGTGAACCTGTCGCCGAGAATGAACGGGACGGCCCATGGCGCGCCAAGAAGCGCGGCGAGCGACAAGGCCATTCCAACGGAGCTCATGAGGAACATGCTGAAGCGCGCCAGGCGGTTTGCCGCGGGACGGTTGTGTTGCACCAGGTTGCTGAGCCGCGGGTAAAGGCTCTGGTGCACCGGCACCAGCAGTCCCATCAGCGCACGCGCCAGCTTTTCCGCGCCCGCGTAAAACCCCACGGCTTCCGGTGAGGCGAACAGGCCCAGGATAAATGCGTTACCCGCCCCATAAAGGCTCATGGAACTGCGGAAGAGAAACATGCTCCATCCCATGCGCAGCGTGTCGCGGACCAGTCGCCAGTTCGGAAGCCTGACAGGCATTTCGCGGTAGACCAGCGCCGTGGCCACGATGACGGAGAGCAGCGAGCCGCTGCCCTGCAGCGCCAGCACCTTCCATCCATCGCCCGGATGGCGAACGATGATGAAAATGCCTGCCGTGGCCGCAGCCCTGCCGGCAACGTCCAGCAAGACAACCAAACGCATGCGTTCAAAACCCTGGAAGTACCAAAGCATGCTGAACGATTGAGTCACGGCCCAGAAGACTGCCGCCCACAGGAAGACAGGATTTGCGCGGAACAGCGGAATCCACGATTCGAGGAATAAGGCAACCAGCACCGCGGCGGCTGCCAGCAGCAGCTTGGCTCCCATTACGCCGGCCACCAGGTTTGCAAGTTCGCTTGTGGATTCGCGGTTTTTTGCAACCGCCCGAGTGGCGGAAAGATGGAAGCCGTATTCAATTCCGATGCTGGCGTAAGCCCCGAAAGCCTGCGCAAAAGCCACTAGTCCCCAGGTTGCCACGCCCAGCACGCGCGTCAGGTAGGGAATGGTGATGAGCGGCAGCAAATAGTTGGCAAATTGAACGCCATAGAGCGAGGCGACGTTCCGCGCCAGACCCCGGTCAAGCGACCATTCGCGTAATTTCGCACGGATGTCCTTCATGCCATGCCGTCCTCAGGGCGGGCAGCCTTGTACGGCGCCCGCGTCTGACTAAACTGTGTAACGGAGGCGGGTTGGGACCGCAAAGGATTTTTTTGAATCACGGCAAGCGCGTGAGCGCAATTAGAGCTTTCTGCCCGGCACGACGCGGTGGCCTGGGGCGTGCTACCACCGCTGGTGAACGAGTGGCCGCAGCCTTGTGTCGTAGAGTCCGCGCACCCTGTGCATCACCTCGTCGCTGAGCGGCGGCAGGTCCGATGCGTGTGCATTGTCTTCCACCTGGGAGGGACGCTTGCCGCCCGGGATGGCGCAGGTGACGGCGTTAAACATCAGGACCCACCGCAGCGCAAATTGCGCCATGGTGGCCCCTTCGGGAACAAGCTCCCGCAGTTCCTCCACCAGTTCCAGGCTCAGGTTGTAATCGATGCCGGAAAACGTTTCGCCCTTGTCAAACCGCGCGCCTTCGCGATTGAAGCTGCGATGGTCGTCTTCGCCGAAGTTCGTAGCCCGCGTCATGCGCCCGGTCAGCATTCCGCTTGAAAGCGGCAGGCGAGCCAGGATGCCTACCTTGCGGCGTTTGGCTTGCGGGAAAAAGAGTTCTGCGGGCCGCTGCCGGAACATGTTGAAGATGATCTGGACGCTCTGGATACCGGGAAATTCCAGCGCTTTCAGGCCTTCTTCCACCGTCTTGACGCTGACGCCGTAATGGCGGACCTTACCTTCCTTCACCAACTCGTCCAGCGCCTCAAAGGTCTCAGGGCGGTAATAGACCTGGTTCGGCGGGCAGTGGAGCTGAACGATGTCCACACAATCCATTTGCAGGTTGCGCAAGCTTTCTTCCACAAAGCGCGTCAGATTTTCCTTGTTGTAACCTTCAGCCGTGTGCGGCCGCAGGCGCTGGCCGGCCTTGGTGGCGATGTAAAAAGTTTCTTTCCGCTCCTTGCGAAGCTGACCGAGCAGGCGCTCGCTGTGGCCGTCGCCATAAACGTCGGCCGTGTCGAAAAAGTTGATTCCCATGTCGAGCGCTTTGTGCAGCGCCGCGATGGATTCCTTTTCATCCACGGTGCCCCACATCGACCCGATAGCCCAAGCGCCAAAACTGATCTCTGAAACTTTCCACCCCGTGCTGCCCAGTTGCCGATACTTCATGCCTTGCTCCCTTTGATGTTGGATTTCCCCTTGTGGGGGCTAGAGAATGCCTCCTGTAAAACGTTTAACTAGACTTTAACGTTGCGAAGGCAGTGTCCTAGGTTGAGCGACTGTTGTCTTGCGTAGGCTCGCCAATTTTCATAGACACGCATGCTAACATGGCGCGCCTTAGGTGCCCCCTCCGTAGCCTTCAGCTTTTCTTGCAGAGTCCAGAGTGTCTGGGAAATGTTCCTAGCTCCGTCGTAATTATTCGGGATCTTGTATGGGTCAATGAAACCGCGTTTGATGTTTTGCGGCACGAGTTGCAGATTCTCGTCCCAAAATCTTTCGCGTGATGCACCCGTGCGTTTCATCTGACCTGTTGCAAGGTCGCGCTCCCAGTAGGAAAAATCGGATACTAGGCCGTCAAACAGGGTTTTTGAGAACACAGTGAAGTCTAGATCCGATTCCGCCCCAAAAGGGAGCCCGTAACTAGGCGGAGGCGCTAGCGAGTAGCCTATCCTGGCACTACCTATCATTGTTACCTGTCGTGCTTCAATGCCAAGTTGTCCTGCTACGAAGTCACGGGCCATTTCGTACAAGAGGGGCGTTTGTTGGAAAGCGTACGGTATCCCTTCAGTAATGAAGGAGCGTACTATAGCGTCTCTACCGTCCTTGGGTAGGGCCTTGAAGGAGTATGCGAAGCCGTTCGCCTGAGGGTATCTTTCCACTAGCTTGGCGTTAGCTTCCGCGTTGAACGAGAACGGTTTCATTTTCTTTCCAATATTGATTCAGCCAACCCGGCTCGTGACTTCCGGCGCAAATGCAGCGAAGTATGTTTCGTGTCCGTCTTGCCAAAAGGTCAGCCCAATTCGAAGTTCGAATGCGGGGTTCTGGGTACTTGAGCCTTGCTATTAGGCTGGCGGCCTCGGCAGGGCGAATATTGCAGGTGTTGTATCCAAGGACTTGGCAAGTCCCACAAATCCCCTCCATTCTCCAGCCAAAGTGAGCGATGCCTAAATATGCGTCTAAAGTCTCCCGCTTGCTTAGCACCTCCGATACGCACGCGGCAAGTGCAATTTCTGTAACCTTCCGCGAGAGAGTGCGCCTATAGTTGCCAGTAACAGTCCTGACAAGTTGTTGCTCGATTGTGCTTCCACCTTGAAGCCTCCCGAACCAGATCAGCTGCCAAACTGCCCGCAGGATGGCGGAAATATCAAATCCGCGATGGATGAAGAAGCGAGAATCTTCTCCGGCCACAAGTGCCCAGTATATCTCCCGCGGAGTATTTTCTCGGTGCGTACCCCTCCTCGATTCGAGCAATTTCGCCAATTGCGCGTGCATCGATTTCACTTTCTTCGGCAGGAAAAAATGAGCCAACGCTCTAAATGCCGGAGAAAGTGCCCAGCCTGCCGTCAGGGTCAGGTAAGCTTTCAGCTTTTCGAATGCTACCCTGTGCACACGCGGGCTTTCCGAAAACCACTCGGTGAAGTGCACGGGTGCGCATTGAAGAACGCGTGTCACCTCGGACTGAGACTCTAGCATTGCGTTTTTTATTAATGCGACCTCTCCGTGTTGCCCTTACGGAGAGGAGCGTTGTCTATTTCTTCTAGCCCTTGGTCGCTTCTGCCAGGCTCTTATCCAGAATGGCGACGGCCTGATCGATATCGGCCACGGGAATGTTGAGCGGCGGCGACATGCGCAGCACGTTCGCGTAAAGGCCGCCCTTGCCGATCACCAGTCCGTTGGCCCGTGCGCGTTCCAGCGCTTTGTTGGCCAGGTCTGCTGCGGGTTCTTTGGTCTTGCGGTCCTTCACCAGCTCGACACCCTGCATCAATCCCATGCCGCGAACGTCGCCAATGGAGGCATATTTTTCCTTCAGCGCCTCCAGCCCTTCGCGGAACCGCTTGCCGGCGGTTTCGGCATTGTCCATCAGTTTGTCCTCTTCAATCAGGTCGATGGTGGCTTTGGCGGCCACGCAGGTGACCGGATTTCCGCCGAAGGTCGAGATGGTCAGGCCCTTGTAGCTGTCGGCGATTTCCTGCCGGGTGATCGTGCAACCGATGGGAACTCCGTTGGCCATGCCTTTGGCGCAGGTCATGATGTCCGGTTCGACTTCCCAGTGCTCGATGCCGAACCAGCGCTTGCCCGTGCGCCCGAAGCCGGTCTGGACTTCGTCGGAAATGAAGAGCCCGCCGTAATTGCGCACGATGTTGGCGACGATCTTGAAGTATCCGGGCGGCGGAACGACGACGCCACCAAGCCCCTGAATGGTTTCGGCCAGCAATCCGGCCACGGCGCCGCCGGTGGAAGTCTTGATCACTTCTTCCACGTCCTTCGCGCAATGCAGGTCGCAGCTCGGATAACTGAGGCCGTAGGGGCAGCGGTAGCAGTAAGGGCCGGGAGCTTGAATGATGCCGAAGGGCACAATGCCGGCTTTGCGCCAGGTGCTGAGACCCGTGAGGGATTTTGTCAGTTGCGTGTGGCCGCTGTAGCCGTGGCGCAGCGCAAGCACGTCGTAATTGCCTGTGTGCATGCGGGCCGTCAGAACGGCCACTTCGTTGGCTTCAGAGCCGCTGTTGGTGAAATAACTTTTCTGCAACTTGCCGGGCGCGATCTGCGCCATCTTTTCGGCCAGCGCCACAATGGGTTCGGAAGGGAACAACGTCGAGGCGTGCTGCAGGCGATCAATTTGTGCCTTGATTTTGGAGGTCACCCTTTCATTGGCGTGGCCCACGCTGATGGTCACAATGCCGCCCAGGAAGTCGAGATACTGTTTCCCGTCCACATCGCAGAGATACTGGCCCTTGCCATGGTCGAGAACCAGGGGGTCTTTGTAGTAGGTTGCGACGCAATTGAAGAGATAGTCCTTGTGTTTGCGAACGATTTCGTCTTTGGTCATAGGTCCGTCCTTCGCGAAGTGGTGTGAA
>JAJYLL010000128.1 GCA_021787735.1 Acidobacteriota bacterium
ATCGACGATTACGGTCTCAAAATTAGCCATGCATCGCCTCCTTCCTGCCCAGGGTAAAGACTTCCGGCAGGCCCAGAGATTCAGGTTCAGTAAACAGAGCGGTGCTATTCAGGCCATCCGGCGTGGTTTTGAAGCCGCCATCAGGGACCGCTGAACCTTCCGCTGTAGTCCGAATGGGAAACTTGAACCGCTTGATGTTTCCATTGCGGAATTTGACGGTCCACATGATGGAATCCGTCGAACGCATCGGTGTGGCCGAAGCGCCCAGGGGGACGAAGTCGGCGTAACTGCGAACCTCAATGGCCTGCGTCGGGCAAATCTTGACGCAGTTGTAGCATTCCCAGCACATCGAAACGTCCCGGTTGTAGGCTTTCATCTTGTCCTTGTCCAGGACCATCAGGTCGTTTGGACAAATGTATTGACACGCTGTCCTGTCCAGCGCTTTACATCCATCACATTTGTCAGGATTTACATAACTCGGCATTGAGCCTCCTTCGCGTTGGCCCTCCTAGATAGGAGTAATTCGTACTCTAGACAGGGCAGGATGGCATTTGGTTGCCCGCGGTCCGATATCTTCTCAACCCGCCATAGATTAGTTTTTGGAAGTCAGGCCGCACTTGCCTGTTTTCGTGTGGGAGTCTGAGACCGCATTTGGAGCTCTCTCAATTCATCCAAATGCGAAAACCTTGCAAGACGCTGGCGGGAGGAGTATCTTGTAATATAAAAGTTATGTTTTGGACACCACTCCGGCTCGCAAAGAGCAGGGGAACACAAAGGGTCATACGGTTAGACGAACCTTCCACTTCAACTCTTGATCGGATAAGAGCTGGCCAGGAAGTCAAAGTGGTCCTGATCGTCGCCGGCCATTCAGCCGCACGGCAACTGGCCCAACTCGGCATTCGCGCGGGGACAACCCTCAAAGTCCATCGCAGCGCGCCGATGGGAGGTCCCGTGTTGGTGGAATCCGGGTCAAGCATGGTAGCCATCGGCCGCGGCATGGCTCGCAAGGTAAGCGTGCAAATCGTCGGATGAAGATTGCTCTGGTCGGTCAGCCCAACTGTGGGAAAAGTACGATCTTTAATTCTGTTGCCGGATACCGCGCCGCAACGGGTAACTTCCCCGGCACTACCGTCCGGCTTGCATGGAGCACTATCCGCCTGAACGGGAACGTTGCTGATCTTGTGGATGTGCCGGGAATCTATTCCCTCACCTCAGCCAATCCGGCCGAAAGCGCGGCCAAGAAGTTTCTCCTCCTCGAAGACATCAGCCTGATCATCAACGTACTGGACGCGTCGCTGCTGAGCCGAAGCCTGGAACTGACTCTGGAACTGCGCGAACTGGGCATTCCTATCATTGTCTGTCTGAACATGATGGACGAGGCTGAGCGCCGGGGAATCAAGGTTTCTTCGCAACAACTCTCCACCCTGCTCGAACTCCCGGTCGTCGAAACCATCGGCTACCGGGGCGTGGGTGTCAGAGAACTCTTCCGACAGGGAATCGAACAGATCCATCAGGCGCCCACGCCTGCGGAATTCATTCGCTGGCATCGCGACGTCGAGACTCTCGTCCAGCAAATGCAGGGCGTGGTCGAGTCCAACTCACATCGTCATCGTCGCCCGAGCCGTTTCCTCGCCATCAAACTGCTCGAAAACGATGAAGACATTTCCCGCGAAGTAAGTCCTGAGGCAAATGACGCGGCTGCCCATTTACGCGATCAACTTGAGCAGGTGCGCGGGCGACCGGCGGAGTCCGTGGTCATGTCGGAACGCCATGATCGAGCCATGCGCCTGTTCGAGAACTCCGCCACGGTCACGCGGCCGCGTTACGACCCGCGCGCAACATTGGACAGCCTGCTGACGCATCCATTTTGGGGATATGTGTTCCTTGCCGTCATCCTGGTGGGTTTCTTCTGGGGGGTCTTCGGGCTGGGTTCGCTGATTGAAAATGCGATTTCAGGAAAACTCGACTTGCTGTCCGCCTACCTCCTCGCCCGAGTCCCCCAAAGCGGACTCGAGCATACTCTTATTGCTGGCCTGATGGACGGTGTACAGGGCGGAGCTGGAATTGTGTTGCCTTACCTGGTTCCATTTCTGTTTGGCCTGGCTTTTTTGGAAGATGTCGGTTATCTGCCACGGGTGGCCTACTTGATGGATGGACTGCTGCATCGCATCGGCCTGCACGGAACCTCCATGCTGCCCATTGTGCTGGGCTATGGATGCAGTGTTCCGGCATGCATGGCTACGCGCATCCTTCCCTCCAAACGGGATCGATTCCTCGCTTCGGTGCTGGCTACGCTTGTGCCGTGCTCGGCGCGTTCAACCGTTATTTTTGCACTGGTTGCCTTCTACCTGGGCCCGATGTGGGCGTTGGGGATTTTCTGCTTCAATGCGCTGGTTGTGATAATCTCCGGCTGGCTGCTTTCCAGAATCTGGCCGGAAATCAGCGCCGGCATGATCCTTGAAGTGCCACGTTATCAATGGCCGGTGTTTCTAATGCTTGCCCGCAAGGTCTGGATGCGCCTGCGGGAGTTTGTTGTCCTGAGCTGGCCACTACTGATCGCCGGCAGCCTGGTGATGGGACTCGGCGCTTACTGGAACCTCGATCATTATGCCAATGTGGCGCTCAGCCCGTTGACACTGGTTCTCGGCCTGCCGGTGGTGCTTGGGACAACCCTCGTGTTTGGCGTGCTGCGCAAGGAGCTTGCTTTGATCATGTTGGCAGAGGCGCTCCGTACTACTGCCGTGGCGTCCGTGCTTTCCGCCACGCAGATTATCGTTTTTACGATCTTCATCACTTTCTATATTCCCTGCCTCGCCACGCTCGTTACGCTGGTGAAGGAAATTGGCAAGAAGATGACCGCCTTGGCTGCGACTTATACCTTTATCCTTGCGACGCTGATGGGCGTTGCGGCCCGTTTTTTTCTACCCCTCATCTTGGGACACTAGCCGTCGCAGCGTAAATTGACTACCTTCGCACGCGATAAGATTTCAACACCACGGCATCACTTCTGCTCCCTCAGCAGAAAAAAGTGATAGAGCACGTCTGAATAAAGCTGTTCGAACAGTACGCCGCATTCGTCGGGAGGTTTTGACGTGCGCCGTGCGACATCATACTCGTCAGGTCCTGCCACTGCCCCATGAACCGCTTCCTCGCAAATCTGCGGTGAAGTGAAAAGTTCGTATGCCCTTGCAATCCCGGCGAAGTCCAAGGCTTTAGATGGAGGGAAACATGGCAGGAATCGCCATTCTTTATTGCAAGCGAGTGAAAGATCATTCCTGCATCGCTTGTGCAAAATGTTACAAGGCCATTCACAAAAAAGATGGAGAATTTGCGCGTCATGACGAAATCGACCTGGTGGCCATGACAGATTGTGGAGACTGCCCAGGCCTGGTCATTCCGCGCGTCAAATTGCTCCGGGAAGTTGCGAAGGGGCTCGATCGCAAGATCGACACTTTGTACCTCGGAGCCCGCGTCAAGCTGGCCATGCAAACCGCACAATGCCCGATCAAGTTTGATGAGTTGAAAAGCACGATCGAAAGGGACTTCGGGTACAAGGTTGTTCTGGGTACGCATTCCTACTGAAAAGCGCCGCCACCAGCATAACGCGCAGGGCGCACCTGAGTTCACACGCCGGTAAAAGGCAAGAGTTGACCCGGGAACCGCAAAACGGAACTCATGACGCCGAAGGAAGGAGCATTAACTTAAGGAGGAAGTTAACGGGCAGAATCTGGGTTGGATTCATTCTATTGAGTCTGTTATCAATTCCCGCTTATGGGCAGAGCGTGTTCGTCAAGGGCAGCGGCCAGGCGGCCGCGTTGGCAAAGGCCGATCTCAGGAAAGATATCAGTTACAAGCCGGGTAACAGCCAAGACCGCACCATCCTGGAGGTACGTCAGGCGACCTGGAGCAAGACCTTTATGAGTCAGCCGACCACCGCCATCAGCATGACACTGCTTACGGCGAAAGAGAGACTGCTCTGGAGCAAGACCGAACCGGTCGGCTCACGCTCTGCGGATGCTGTTGTCCAGGACATGCTGAAAGAGCTCGCCAAGGCCAAGATCCGCTGACGGCAGAAGTTGTTTGTTGAATTTTGCCTGCCGACGAAGTGTCGCCACCGGAACGATGTCCGTTTGCTCCGACCCCTCGCACACTATGGCTCAACGATTCCGGTGCGGATGGCGTAGTGTACCAGTTCGGCGAAAGAAGGAAGATTCAACTTATGCATGATGTTGGCCCGATGGGCCTCGACGGTCTTCACGCTGATTTTCAATGCAGAAGCCACTTCCTTATTACTCTTCCCTTTGGTGAGGAGGCGCACGACCTCTCGCTCCCTGGGCGTCAAACGATCCGGGCCCTCGACTTCGGCGCTGGGGTGCAGGAAGCCCTCCACTGCAACCCCGGAAGCGCCTGGCGACAGGTATCGCTTGTGCTCAAGGAGTGCATTGACGGCGGCAACCATGTCGCACATGGCGTCGGACTTCAGCACATAACCGTGCACGCCGGCATCCAGAACTTCACGCAGCAATTGTTCAGAATCATGCATGGTCAGAATTACGATCTCCGTCCGCGGCAGCGCCTTCAAGATCTGCCGGGCCGCCTCAGCTCCGCTCAGCTCCGGCATACTGTGGTCCAAAATTACGATGTCCGGTTTCAATTGAAGCGCCTTCTCCAAAACCTCGCGGCCGGACCCGGCCTCCCCGCAGATCTTCCAGCCCGGCTGTGTTTCCAGAAGCCGGCGCAGCCCGTGACGTACAATCTCATGGTCGTCCGCCAGCAGTATTCGGACATTGCTCATCAGGCAACCTCCTTGATTTCAAGTGGAAGGCTTGCCCGGACCAGCGTCCCATGCGCGTCCGACCTAATTTCCAGCCGGCCGCCCAGTTCCCGCATGCGCGCCCGGATGCCGGCGATTCCCACTCCGACCTTTTCCCCGCCTTCTCTGAGTTTGTCTCCCTCTGAGATTCCGTGCCCTTCGTCGGCGATCTCCAGCGAAAGGGCCCCGGATTTCTGCCGCAGAGAGATTCTGGCCCAAGTGCTTCCAGAATGCCGGTGTACGTTTGTCAGACATTCCTGCACAACGCGGAACAGGGCCGTTTCAACCTGGCTCGGGAGACGGGGCAAATCAAGCGGAGCGTCCAAGTCAACTTTGATTCCGCTTCTTTGAGAAAAACCCTGGACATACCAGCGGAGTGCAGCACATAAACCGTATTCATCCAGAACCGGCGGGTGAAGCAGGTACGAGAAGTTCCGGATCTCGGATAGCGCCCGCTTCACCAGATCGATACTCTCTTTGACGACCAACCGGACTTTGGAGTCCAACTCCAGGGGAGGCTGATTCATCCAGGAAAGATTCATGGACAAGGCGGAGAGATACTGACCGGTGCTGTCATGGAGTTCGCGTGCGATTCGGCGCCGCTCGTCATCCTGTGCGTGAAGCAACTGCGAAGACAAACGCCGGAGCACCTCTTCGGCCCTCTTATGTTCCGTCACATCCCTCAACGTACCTTCATAGTATAGAATCTTACCCTCGTCGTCGCGGATTGCGTAAGCACTTCCCATCACCCAGATCAACGTCCCGTCTTCGCGCCGCATCTGCGCCTCAAAATCCGAAATGGTACCCTCCTGCTTAAGCAGAGGGATGAATCCGCTCGGATTCCCAGGTTCAATGTACAATCGCTGCTCCAGATTGCGGACCTCTTCCATAAATTTCTGCGTTGTGCCGTAGCCCAGGATCCGGGCCATGGCCGGATTGGCCGTCAGCAAACTGCCGTCTTCCCGCACCTGAAAGATGCCTTCCATGGCATTTTCGAAAATGCTGTGATATTTCCGTTCGGCTTCCTCAAGGCGCTGCTCCGCCTGTTTGCGCTCCGTGATATCGGCAAAAACGATGGCGAAATGCGATGGGCGAGGTCGAAAAGCCGTGACATCAAAATACTTCTGGAATGCTTCGGAATAACCTTCGAAATGGACCGATGCTCCGGTCAGAGCAACCTGTCCGAGCCTCACGATCCAGACGGACTGAACCTGCGGGAAAACGTCGGACACTCTTTCTTCCGCGACCGCTTCTTTTGCCCGGCCGATAATCCGTTCAAACGCCGGATTCACATCCACGAACACCGCATCACACGGCATTCCCTGCGCGTTGCAGATCACCTGAAGAAGCGCACACCCAACATTCATCTCATTGAACAATTGGCGATAGCGTTCCTCACTTTCAAGCAGCGCTTCATCAGCCAGCCTGCGTTCCGTGATGTCTTCTGAGATTCCGACTATTCGTTCCGTCTGGCCGTTATCGTTTCGAATCGGGAAGGAACGGTCCCGAACCCAACGTACCGAGCCGTCCATCCACACCACCCGAAATTCGATTTCGAACTGCTGCTGCGGGAGTTCACCTCCAAGTGCCGAGCGGACCCTGCCGCGATCTTCAGGATGAATCGCATCCAGCCAACCACGTCCCTGGTCATAAATTGTTTCTGCCGAACGTCCCCAAACGCTTTCGAAGCGCGGGCTCACGTAAAGAACCTTGGTCCGGGTGGGGTCCACCAACCAGAGGACTTCGCGGATATTCTCCGCCATCTCCCGGAACCTTTCTTCGCTTTGACGCAGGGCCTCTGTTGCCTGCGCCCGCTCGGTACGTGTACGCAGGGCCTGGACTCCGTATGCAAGATCGCCGGCGAGTTCCATAAGAAGTTTGATTTCTTCACTATCAAAAGCATCGGGGGCTTCTGCATAGACACGCAAGACCCCGAGGGGCTGGCCATCAACAATCAACGGAAGGGCAGCGGTGGAAGCATAGCCATGCCGGGCTGCGTCTTCGCGCCATGGAACAAAATGCTCGTCGTTCATGATGTTTCTGACCACGCAGGGCGTACTGGTTCGAATTGCCGTCCCTGTCGGGCCGCGGCCGAACTCTTCATCACCCCAGGTAATTTTTACAGATGCCAGATAGCCCTCGTCTGCGCCGGCAACAGCAACCGGCCGAACGGTCTTTCCAGGATCGCTTTCAGCGTAGCCCGCCCATGCCATCCGATAGCCGCCCTGGTTCACCAGAATGTCGCAGACCTTTTGCAGGAGTTCCTGCTCAGTTGTCGAGCGCACCATTGCCAGGTTGCATTCGCTCAGTGTCCGAAGCGCCCGATTGAATCTTCTAAGGTCCTCCTCCGTCCGTCTGCGTTCGATAGCTGCCGCTAGAATATTTGCCACGGCTTCAAGAAAATTGACATCGTCCGCAGTAAAAATCTGGAGTCGTGTCGTGTGCGCTCCCAGAACACCAAACGGCCGGTCCTTTCCTGAAATGATCACACTTAGTCCGCTCACGACGGAATTATTCACCAGCAAAGGGGAGGGGATAAATCGCTTCTCTTCCGTCAGGTTCCGAACGATCACCGGACGCTCGCTCACCAGCGTGTATCCTGCCTGAGAGTCAGGTCCTCCCTCAGCAGCCGTCTGGCCCACAATACTGTCCTTCCAGCCCACGCCGGCGCGAAGGAGCAGAGACTTGCCGTCCGGGAGCAGTTCCTGCACTTTGGCGTACTCAACACTAAGGGTACTGGCCACGAGCTTCACTGCTTCATCCATGAGCGTCTGGAGTTCGGTTCCTCGCAGCGCCCGGTGGCCCAGGCTGGCGATGGCAGCCTGCTGCCTCGCGTGAGTGGAAAGCGCAGCGGAGGTTACTCCCTGTGTCTGATCAGCCTCATCCAGAGACTCCGTTGTCCACATCACCACCAGGACAAATGCCGTCATGGTCATCACAACAAGCAGGGTGAGGCCCACATATCTGGAAAACAACCCGATGGCCTGCCCCCGGCCAACCAACGCCGCCAACCCCAACGGTATAACAACAGCAGCAGGCAGCAGTCGGCGGAACACAGCTCCCCCGCTGTAGCCACTTTCCAGCAGTTTCCGGAACCGGTGGTCCGGGCTCGCCGTGAGGAGTCCGCCTCCCAGGATGCACTGGGCCAGCGAACTGGCTGGCGCGATTCCCGTCAAGGTAAACTCCGGGTGCAGGATGCAATCGAACAGCCCGAACATCCCGTTGAGAATCACGGCAAGGGCAAGCAATTCAGATGGCTGAAGCCCATACAGCCTCTTCCAGCCCAACCATAGAAGCCCGCACCCAAGAAAAACAAGGCTCAACGCTCCTGTAGGAGTCATCCTTCCCGGGGCTAATCCCACCATGGGCAACTGCAGATCGCGCGCAAACAGATGATCCAGTCCCATGCTGAAGCTGAAAAGATATTCGCCGAGTGTCAGCAACCCAAACGCAATGGCCACTACGGCGCAAATCTGTCCCACCCGACGCCACACTGGCGAGGATAGGGTGCGGCGCCCTTCCTGGAGAAGCCAGAGCCCAAAGCCCGTAAGAATGAAAGCTACAGCGGAGTTCGGGCGCACCGAAGTCTGCCCGGGGATCAAACTCGTGAGGAGTTGAGAACCCAGCGCCCATCCGATTAGAACCACCACCCCCAGAGAAATGACAGCAATACTGGAAGTTGTGGGGATTTTACGAACCCACAAGACCATTCTCGAACATTTCTTTTCGGTCATCACTTCTTCACCGGCCGGTCAGAAGGCAGAAGTTGCGGGAGGCAAGTCGCATTCAACAGCGCTGACTGAGCTTCGTGTTTCTTCAATACGCCAATCCCGCATGCGGTCGCGTATTCCAGAAAACAGCATCCAGTTCGGGCAGGCAGTATGCCGGAGGGATCTCCGTATCTTCTTCTCTTACTTATAGCTCTTTTGGTAGAACCGTTCAACTGCTTCGTGTCGGCTTTCCCGTGGCTCAAACCAATTCCATCGCACCTAGGTAGTATCACCTAGGTGCTAATAGCTGGCGCAATAGGGTTTAACCGAATTGTTCACCCTTTTTGAACAACCCATACTTAAAGTGTACGGAATTAAAGAGGTAAACGGACCATGGCAAGTGTAGCAAGTGAACAGGATATCGGACAGGCGGCATCGGGTTGTTGGGAAACATCATCAGACGCGGGGAATGAACGCACCCACCCGCCAATCAGTGAATTTGAGGACATATATGAAACCTATAGGTCCCGAGTGTGGGCCTTGTGCCTGCGAATGACGGGCAATCCCGACGACGCCGAAGACTTGACCCAGGAAACTTTCGTACGAATGTTTCAGAAGCTTGATACATTCCGCGGGGAGTCGGCGTTTTGCACCTGGCTGCGCCGTATCGCCATCAACGTCGTCCTCCTGCGCTTCCAGAAAGCCAGTTGGCGTAGGGAACGATCCATCGAGGAACTCACCGACGTCAATCCTCTGACAGGATGCCCGCACGCAAAAGAGTTTGGCCAGATCGATACTGAATTGATGGAAACGATTGACCGGGTAGCTCTGCAGCGCGCAATCAGTCAACTCCCTCCGGGATTCAGGGCGGTCTTTATCCTGCACGACGTTGAGGGCTACGAACACGTCGAGATATCCAGGTTAATGGGTTGCTCAGTCGGCACATCGAAGTCTCAGCTCCACAAGGCCCGGCTCAAGATGCGTGAACTCCTCGAGCAATCACCGGCGGACGAGCCACCAACTCACCGGACTGAACCAGTCATGGTTGCGCATGAACCTGAAGGACAAGACCCTGTGGTTTTTCATTTTCCTCATGCGTCGCCTCAAAGGTTCTCGCCCTCTGCTTCTGAAGCGGTGTAATTGCACGAGCATTCACGGGAACGTCAGAGCTGTGCGGCAGTGATGTTTTTGTACAGAGGCGCTTAAACCGTAGTCCTCAAACTGGCAAGTTAAGCGCTTCAATAGCCACAAGCGCCACGCGAAGACGCTATCGACCAGGTGCAACAGGGATTATGCAAAGCTCTTCTGCATCACCACGGTTGGTTGTTGCCGGGCTCTCCGGCGATTCAGGAAAGACGCTGGTCTCGCTGGCACTGGTCCTTCTTGCCCGGAATTGCGGAATCCCCGTTAGAGCGTTCAAAAAAGGTCCCGACTATATTGACTCCGCCTGGCTCCGCTGGGCTTCGGGGTCACCTGCGCGCAATCTCGACACATTCCTGATGGGACCGGAAAAAACCTCCCGGCAATTTCTTACCAATTCCGTTCCGGTTGGCCTGAACCTGATCGAAGGTAATCGCGGCCTGTTCGACGGCGTTGACGCGCATGGAACCCACAGCACGGCGGAACTGGCCAAGCTGCTGAAGGCGCCCGTCCTGCTTGTGGTCAACGCCAGCAAAGTGACGCGCACGGTTGCAGCCCTGGTGATGGGATGCATGACTCTCGACCCGGACGTCCGGATCGGCGGGGTAATCCTCAACCATGTTTCCGGAAGCCGGCACGAATCGATCCTGAGGGAGTCACTCGAATCCACGTGCGGCATACCGGTTCTGGGCGTGTTGCCGAATGTTGATACCAGCAAGTTGCTGCCTGGCCGTCACCTCGGTCTGGTAACTCCGCAGGAGCATTCGAACCTCGATCAGCTTGAAGAAGAGATTTGTACAATAGGCCACGGCCGTATCGGCGCAGGCGGAGTTCTTGAGTTGGCTGAATCTGCGCCTCCATTGCCTCTCCAAGATGGTGCGTCGGCGGAAACCAAAGATGGGCGTGGTTTGAAGATCGGCTACCTGAACGACTCAGCTTTCACGTTTTATTATCCGGAGAACCTTGAGATCCTGGAAAGCTCCGGCGCGGAACTCTGTCCCGTTTCAAGCCTTACTGCTTCGGCGCTGCCGGAGAACCTGGACGCTCTCTACATGGGGGGCGGATTCCCTGAAACCCACGCCAGGATGATCTCTCAGAATGCTTCCTTGTTGGCATGCATTCGCGATCATGCCTTAGAGGGGCTTCCCGTCTACGCCGAGTGCGGAGGCCTCATGCTCCTCGCGCAAGCCCTCCATTGGGAGGGAACGAGGTTCCGTATGGCGGGCGTGCTTCCTTTTGAAGTGGAGGTCTGCGCCAGACCTCAGGGTCACGGCTATGAGGAACTGATAGTCGATTGTCCAAATCCGTATTATGCCGTTGGCACAAGGATCCGCGCGCATGAGTTTCACTACTCGAGGATGGTTTCGGCAGGAGGACTCCCGCCGACAGCTTGCGAAGTGAAACGCGGGACAGGCTGCTTCAGGAGCCGTGATGGAATACTTGTCCAGAACGTGTGGGCCAGCTACGCGCACGTTCACGCGGCCGCCACACCCGAGTGGGCAAAGGGATTTCTTGCCCAAGCGCGAAATCATCGGACGCAAAAGACCGCCCTGAACGGATTGGAACGCCCCGAAAACACCGCATCTGACACCATGTCTCGCGCCTGATGATGTTGACCCGTCAAGCCTGCTGCGTTTTCTAAAGTGCTGGCCCAGGCAACAGTGAGCAGGAATTGCAGAGGCATGCGCCTTGAAACTTTACCCCAAACTCCTTACCCCGCGGAAAAGTAGCTTGTGAATTCCGCATTCTCGCATGAGCAGTTTCTTGCTCTTTTGTCTTCCGATATTCGTCGCCGGGAATTGACAGTGGAAAGGGTTGTTGCAAGCTCAACTCGCTGCGACACATGACGACTGATCCGGTGCCGAGCCGTGAACTTGGGATCCTGTGAAATACTTGCAGCAGGATTACAGCCGGAAGGAAAACAGCGTGAGTATGAGCAATATAAAGCCGGTGGCGATAGCCGCAAAGCCTACAATCTTTCCAAAGACAAGGAACCATTTTTGCGGTTCATCACCTCGAAGAGCCTGC
>JAJYLL010000129.1 GCA_021787735.1 Acidobacteriota bacterium
ATCGATAAGCCTGCTGCCGGTTGTCACGCTGGTAGTTATGTGCCGAGACCTGAGTGTCCGCATGGAACTGGAGAGCATCCTCTTTGCCGTATAGCGCGTAGAAAGGTTTGATTGCGTCGTAAATATCGGGTTTGACCAGCGGAGCTCGAAAACAGCAGGAGTCTTCCGCATTATTGATCTCAAGCGTCGGCCTAGGCGCCCGAATAGCAACGAATGTCTGGTAACCCTGGCCTTCCAAAAGGTCCGGAGCAAGCTGCTCATAGTCGCCCGGCTCGCCCGGCAGCCGTTCCAACCTTCCCTTCAGCGAAGCAAAACCTGCGACAGGAATGGAAACTTGGACCCGTGTGTCAAGCGAGCTGAGCAAAAGTGTCTGCCAGCCACCCCCGGAAAGGCCCGTGACCGCCAGTCGGCTTCGGTCCACGTGCGGATTGTCATATAGAAAGTCGAGTCCTCGGCGCATGGCCAGATAAAACAGCCCCACTCCGCTCACTCCCACCAGATCGAGGTCCGAGCCGAAATAATGCTCGTTACCCTTCATCTTCAACTCTCCCATGTCAATGAACGCAATGCTGAGCGCGACCATTCCGCGCAGGGCCTGATTAATGCAAAGCTTCTGTTCAAAAGGCTCGGATTTGCCGATTGGGAAATGGCCCAGCACGTCCAGAACTGCCGGAACCTTTCCCTCCAGATGTTCAGGCTCATATAGCACGGCAGTCGAATAGAACCCCGGAACGACTTCGTAACGAAACTTGCGCAACCGATACCCTGCGCCGGCCGGCACGGGGACTGATCCCATATCTTCAAACTTCGGCGGAGAATCTACCCAATCTTTCGGCCAGCCGTGGTAGATTACGTCGTTCAGGACGTGCTGGCGAATACGATTTGCTTCCTGCGTCCACTGCGTGGCGCTCGAGGGATGCGGCAATCCAGGTGCGTGTCCCATCAGAAACTGCTGCATCTGATAAGTAACAACTTCGGGCGACTGCAGCTGGTTTGGCAGAAATTCATCTAGCATCCTCTGCGCGCTCTGCGCCAGGGCAATTGTGTTTCCCAGCAGGACAAATGCGATCAGGAGTAACTTGGATTTCATGGGTTCTCCCTTGTCAGCGAAGTTCGTCTTTACCGTCAATCAGTGAATGCGGACACGAAATGCTCAACGGCCGTGACAGAATAACTCAATTCCATCCTGGCTTCCATCTGAACAAACTATAAGTGAAGGTAACCCAGTTATCGAGGCGCAGGCGCCGTTCCGTACATGATATAGACGAATCACCGGCCTTAGCACTTTGATGCTTTGGTTCTGGGCAGCGCGATCGATCCGGTCTATATCAGACCATCACATCTGAATTTCGCTGGGGACCGGGGAAAGTCTAAGGAGCGCTCTCAATCGGCCTGCAAGGTCAAATGTCACCCGGCTTTGCCGAATATGGAGCAGAAAGTAACGTTCAATGAGTTCAAGAGTGGAACTGTCAGCCACCTCACCTGTGATCACCAGCACGCTACCCACCAGGCTCGGGCGCATGTCGTGGATGCCGGACACGACCTCTTCAGGAGGCGGAGACGAATTCCTCAAGTCAAGGAGAACAGCATCAAAGTCCTTACGCCTTATTAAAGCAAGAGCTTCGTGTCCATCGTCGGCCACTTCACCCTGGCATCCCAGGTTGTTAATCAGAACTCGCAGGGCCTCTCTGGAAGCAGGCTCACTCTCTATCAGAAGAACCTTGCGATGATGGGAAGGACTTTTCATTGTGGACCAGGTTTTAAGCTTGATTTCATGCTAGGCCTGCTGGTTGGCGACCACACTGTGCGCTTCATGCGAGAACACCCTCTCCCCAACCAGGTTCGCAAAATGACGGAGAATGACAGTCAACTTCATTACGGCTTGCTTTTCCCGGAAATGGAAGGCGTAGCGAGCGGGAAGGATTAGAAGAAGCAAGCGAAAATAACCCATCAGCAACCGCTCCTGCCAGGAAAACCCAGGTTGGCGAGAGTCCCCGTTCTTGACCAGATAGGTCAGCATAGAGTAGTCGCACTTCAGAGCCAACTGTATTTCTGAATAACTTATCGGCGCACCTGTTGAAAGTGCCTGCCGTAAACGCGGGAACTCCATTTCAATCGAATTAACAACGTCCTGGAAATAGGCCCGGTTAAATTCCCGGCGAAGCACTTTTTCGCAAAGTGTTTGCAAGTAGAAAACAAAAAGGGCCGTTGAGAATAACAGAATCGAAATTGAGCAAATCATCTTCCTGTGAGTGCCTCCACAATGGGATTCCTCCGCTCACCGCTTGTAATGGTAGTTACCCATGCCCCGTCCGTAAATGGTACGATGGTACCAAATAGTAGCAGAGAACTTGCCATAGTGGCCGTTGCGCCAAACTTAACAATTTTATATAGGAAAAGGCCCGTCCAACATTAGATTATTCTTATCATTTCTAATGCTAGACGGGCCATCAGTACGGCGAATCTTTTCCAGCGTTCAAGCCTTCGCCGCGGAGGAATATCTATTCCATTTCAAGAATCGCAAGGCTGTACGTATCCAGCCGAGGTACGGTGAAGCGCGCGCGCCCGTCCTCCATTCTTGCCGGAACATTGTGGCTTTCAGCGGTGTCAGGCGAGAGTAGCGTAACCTGCCCCACTTGTTTTCCTGGCGGTAATTCAACAGCTACGCCCACATTAGAGACAGCTTTCCCTTGTGGGCCGGCATAGTTCACCAGATGGACAAGCCGCCTGCTTTTGGCAGGTTGATCTATTAATTCGGCTACAACAGACAATGTCGCGGGAGCACTCACTTCCAGAGACAGCCTGTCCGCCGCCGCCCACCGGACTCCCTCAATAAGTCCTTTCCAGTTCAAAGGCAGCTTCCAGTATTTGCTCGACATATTCGCCATCGGCGGCTTCTCAACAGCCGGCTCGACGGAAGGAATATACATGACACGTCCTTTGCCAACCTGGGTCTGCACCGGTTTTATTTGAAGGTTCCTTTCCTGCCTTGTCGGACCTTCCCACCGCGGAGCAGACACACCAAATAGGTCCTTCAGCCCAAAGTCCGGTCGGCGAAGACGCCGGCTGGTATAAAGGGACGTCTGCTCTGTTGCCACCAGTCCCCCGCCCTGCTCAACGTACTTCCGAATCTGTTCCATCTGATGATCTCCCAAGCATTCCTGGTCAGCGAGTACCAGTACACGGTACTTGGCCAGGTCCTTCAGATGCTGATCGAAGATGATGTCGAACGGTACCATTGCCTGGATCAGTGCCTGGGTAAACAGCATGAAACTTACGGATGGCCGGTCGCTGTTGAATCCCATGGAAGCGTACGAATAGAGCACGGCCACATCAGGAACATTTTGCACGCCCTCGTAATATTGAAAGTTCTTGTGGAAAAACTTGATGTATTGCTTCTGGTCTTCAGGAATTTCCGGGGCCTTAAGTATACCGCCTACCATACCCAGGCTTTGGCGGTTGAAAACCATTGACTCGGCCATTGAGGCTCGAGTGGCGCCTTCCCCACCGTAATACCCACTCCCTGCCGTGTACGTGATAATCTGAGTCCCCAATATACTTCCCGTTTTGTAGGTACGAATTTTGGAAACGAGGGTCCCATCCTCAGTGACTGCGGCATAGTTACCTTCCTCGGTCCAGCTGATCTCTATGTTAGGGAAGAGGCCCGGATAGGAAATTCCCTGCTCCCAAATCGTGTTGGCGCCCGCCATGCCGGAGCTCGGATTGCAGTCCATCACGGCGTCCGGATTCAGTCCGTGGATATACTGATGCATCTCCGCGTAATAGTGGTCCAACTGGTGGCAGCGGAAAGCCGTCCACAACTGGAACAGTGGATCGTCAATAAAAACCTGCGGTCTTTCTATTACTGGAGGTTCCACGTATTGCACATTCGAAAAGCCTAAACGTTCCTTCAGTTCTGCTGGCGAATAGTTGCTCTGGAGGTACTCGCGGAAATCCTTTGCCGCAAGCGGATGCTGGAAAATCGCTGCACGCCCCTGCAGGCTGGTATTGTCAAAATGGATCAGATCAGCCTTCAGATCCTCGACGCCCATACGGACTACGCGTTTGATGTAGTCAACGTAGCCCGGATGCATAAAGTAAACACGCTTGCGGAATGTCTGATCGCCGTAAATAACAGGCCGGCCAAGATAGTCCGGAACGAACCATTCCCGGGCTTCCGGCTGCTCTACAAGGAAGGTTTCATAAGCAATTGTGCTACCCACATAAAGACCCACGCGTATGCCGTGCTGATGGAGTAATTCCGACAACTTGCGGGAAAGGTCAATATGCTCCTTTTCCGCCTCCAGACCAAAACCCTTGAAGAAATCTATGATGGCAATGGTAACGCCCAAGCTCTTGAGTTTTTTTACTGTGGCTTCGGTATGTTCGCTTCGATAGTTCTCCTCTGCCCAGGTGGTCTGTCCGCCTACACGCCGGAAGAAAATCGGCATATCATCCCAACTCCCCACCGCCACAAACGGCGAGTTTTTCAGCCAGGATCGAGAAGAACCTGGAACTGCCTGATCAGCAGCCACGAGGCTTGGAATCTGCGTAACTGATAGCCCTACGGCAACATCCCGCATAAAATCCCTGCGATTCATTGTTCCCCCTTTTCGAGTATTTGATTGAAGTCATCTCATTCCGTTTTGACCGAAACTAAACCAAGACCGGCAAATTGGGCGGAAAAGCCCAACCCCGGAACATTCACATGAAACAAACCGGATGCACAATTTTAGAAACGAAACAGCTAGCACTCAACGGATATTTCCCTTTCACTCCGTTACCACGCGGAGCGGCGCAACGGGATTTACGGGCTGCGGCGCGTAAAGCGCAAAACCCAAAGCAGCACGAGCATTCAGGTAAGAACCCCTAAATTCTCTTGTTTCGCTATGGGTGAATTGCCATAATGTACGTTGCCTTTTCGGCCTGAGGGAGGCAATGGGCTCATTCCCATCGCTAAAAAGACAGTGGATTGCTGCCAGCGAGTCGCAACGTATTGAGCGAATTCTCGCTGCCACAAGAGCATTGCTAGCTGTCGCTTCGCTGTTTGTAGTCTGGGTTGACCCCACTGAACCTCGTCATTACGCTTCGGTCGTGTATGGCCTGCTCGCGCTATTCGTTCTTGAAGCCGTGGGCGTGCTGGCTTTGGTACGGACCCAGAAAACTTCATCGCCCCAGTTTCGTCTGGCCGTTCACTCGCTGGACATCCTGTGGCCGGCCCTGATTGCCATATTCACGGCAGGTCCGAACAGTCCATTCTACCTCTTTTATACATTTGTCTTGCTGGAAGCAGCCTACCGGTGGGGCTTGCGGGCAACTCTGGTAACGGCGCTTGCCTCAACAACCCTTTTCATTTCCCAATCATTCTTCACCCTCGCGAAAGGGCTTACCGTCACATCCCTCTTCAGCGGTTCCTATGATTTGAACTCATTCGTCATGCGCGGAGTCTACTTGCTGATTATGGGGTACCTGCTGGGATACCTGGGCGAAGAGGAAAAGCAGCTTCGAGTCGAAACCGCTGCCATTGCCAAAGTCATGACGAAAGCGCGCGCAGAAGTCGGCGTGCGCGGCACAATCGAAGCGGTTTTTGACGAAATACTTGACCTTTGGCCCACTCGGCAGGCGGTCATGGCCGTCCTTGACCACAACTCAGGCCGGGCATTTCTCTGGAACATAGAACGCCAGGAAGCCAAGAAAAAGGTGAACCTCTCAATCCGCGAACTTCACACAAGGGAGGGCAAGGAAAGTCTTTTTGAAACCCCAGGGCATGTCTGGCACGCTTATCAAAACCGGACCTTCGGTAGTACTAAGAAATATAAGATCTATTCTCTGGATGAAGACGGGAGGCGCCTCTTCGACGAAGTATGGGCTCCACCTGCCGAATTAGCGGGAAACACGGAGATACAATCGTGTCTGGGAGTGCGCGCCCTCTATGGGGATGAATGGTCCAGTGTCATGCTGCTGCTTGAACCGGAGTTGCGGGCGACACCTGAGTCTGCCGTTCGCTTCATGCGTACATTGGCCTTACAAGTAACCCCTGCGATATACACCTCCTTCCTGACGTCTCGCCTGAGATCGAGGGCGGGAGCGCTTGAGCGGGCACGAGTGGCACGAGAACTTCACGACGGTGTTATCCAGTCCCTGATTGGCATTGAAATGGAGATTGACGTCCTTCGCCGCCAGACAGATGCCTCACCTGCTGCCGTTGTGGAAAGGCTGTCTCACATTCAGAAAATCCTCCGGCAGGAAGTTCTCAATCTGCGCGAATTAATGCAGCAGATGAAACCGATTGACATTCGCCCAACTCAGTTGCTTGACTTCCTTGTCTCCATGGTCGACAAGTTCAAGCGTGATACGGGTATTTCCAGCCGGTTTGTTTCGACGTTGCAGGAAATCTCACTCACCCCGCGGGTTTGCAACCAGTTGGCCCGTATTGTCCAGGAAGGGCTGTTCAACGCAAGAAAGCATAGCGGCGCGAGCACGGTTCTGGTACAACTGGGCCAGCAGGACGGTCGTTTGAGATTGGTCATCGATGACGACGGGCGGGGATTTGACTTTTCAGGGCGTCTCGACCTGGCTGAGCTTGACGCCATTCGGAAGGGCCCGCTGGTCATCAAGGAGAGAGTCCGCACCATTGGGGCCGAACTTGTTGTAGAATCAATCCCCGGCAAAGGATCGCGCATAGAAGTCAGCTTGCCGAAAAATACTTATGGGTGATACTGCACAATCCGTTCGAATTCTTGTGGCGGACGACCATCCCATTTTCCGCGATGGTTTGCGGAAACTGCTTGAAGCGGAAAAGGATTTCGAGGTTGTCGGCGAAGCCTCCGACGGCGGCGAAGCCATTGAAATGGCCCAGCAGCTTAAGCCCGACGTCTTGCTGCTGGACCTGGCTATGCCTCGCGTCCCGGGCCTGGATGCAGTTCGCCTGCTTGGGAGTTCCGTTGAGACGATCAAAGTCATTCTGCTGACAGCGGCTATCGAGCGGGACCAGATTGTGGATGCTCTCCACCATGGCGTGCGCGGCGTTGTCCTCAAAGAATCCGCCACAGAATTGCTGCTGAAGAGTATCCGGTGCGTGATGGAAGGCCAGTACTGGGTAGGTCGCGAAAGTGTGTCCGACCTGGTGAGGATTGTCCGAGATTTGACCGCGATCCCCGAACAAGGGGCAAGAAAAAAGTCGTATAACCTCACCCCGCGCGAACTCGACATCATTTCGGCTATCGTGGCTGGGTACACGAATAAGGACATTGCTGAGAAATTCTCCATTGCCGAGCAGACGGTTAAACACCACCTTGGGAACATCTTTGATAAGCTCGGGGTGTCAAACCGTCTGGAACTGGCCCTGTTTGCCGTGAACCACCACCTTGTTGAAGAGGAATAGCCTCATCAGGTTCCGGCGCAAGCCCCGCGGCCAAGCCCGCTGGCCATATCAAACCCAATTGTTCCAATAACTTAAGCCTACCGATTCTGACAGTTATATCCCCCCAATTATCCCTATATGCTTTGGCGTGCGCTCCGCAAGTACGCGAACCCGCCAAACCACGGCAGAAACCAGATTCACAAAAGACTGTGACGAGGGTCACAGCGTCACCGAAGCGTGAAGCGTAGAAGGGTCTTATAGTCTGGCAACGGGCACCCTTACAACAGGAGGCTCTGCTTGGGCACCATCCTCGGTCTCGACATTGGCGCTGTCAGTTTAAAGCTTGCCGCTATCGGCGATGCTGGCGATCAGCAGCTTTTTGGGGCTCTTAATGGTAAATCAACAGATTTTTTTACCGCCATTTTCCCCCACCCCTCCCCGTTTGCCCCGCGTCCATTACTTCTCTCGCGCTATCGCCGTACAGAAGGAAACCCTTGTCAGTCCGTAGCTGAAATCCTGGAGGAATTTCATGCCTTAATTCCTCGCGATCACGTTAAGGGTATTCGAGTGACCGGCTGCGGTGGCGAGTTGATCGGGAACATGCTTGGATGCCCCTTTGAGAACGAGTTTCGCGCCATAGCCCGAGGAATGCGGATCTTCCATCCGGATGTTCAAACGATATTTGAAATTGGTGGACAAACATCGAAGTATCTGCGCCTTACCGGCGGAACGGAGTCAAATCACACAGGAATTATCGACTATCAGGCGAGCGGCGAGTGCGCTGCCGGCACAGGGTCTTTTATCGACCAGCAAGCTTCTCGATTGCGTTACGCAATTGAGGATGTCGGGTCGGCGGCATCGAGTGCATCGTGCTCCGCCCGCATTGCAGGCCGCTGCTCTGTGTTTGCCAAGACCGACATGATCCACGCGCAGCAGAAAGGGTACACGACCGAGCAGATCCTTCGGGGGCTTTGCGAGGCTGTTGCGCGCAACTTCAAGTCAAGCATTGTGAAGGGCCGTAAGGTAGAACCCCCGGTAGCCTTTATTGGCGGTGTGGCGCTAAATGAGAGTATTCGCGAAGCGATTTGCGAAGCGTTCAAACTGGACGAAAGAGATTTGCTTGTTCCTGAGCTCTACGGGTGGATGGGAGCAACAGGCGCAGCGGTTCTGGAGTCCGAAGAAGTTGATAAGGCAGTATCCAGCCGGTCAAGAATTCAGATGGAAAAGGGAGTTCCCGAACCTTCCGCCACACACCAACCGCTCTCCCTGGCGAATGTCCTTCTATTGCGCAATCACGCGGGGAAGGTTGAACTGCCGGCGGCGGGGCAAAAAGTCAACTCCTTTTTGGGTATTGATGTGGGTTCCGTCAGCACCAATCTGGTGGTAATTGATACTGGGGGGAAAGTCCTCAAGGAAATCTACCTCTATACGGCGGGAAGGCCCATTGAGATCGTGTCCCGCGGACTTAAGGAAATCGAATCTGAGATCGGCCCTTCACTCGTCATTCGCGGCGTGGGCACAACGGGTTCCGGCCGAGAACTTATCGGTGAATTGATTGGGGCCGACACCGTTAATGACGAAATCACGGCGCACAAGACAGGCGCGATGTTCATTTCGCAAGAAATGGACATGCCTCAGGTTGATACGATCTTCGAAATCGGCGGGCAGGATTCTAAATTCATCAGGATCGAAAAAGGTGTCGTGGTTGATTTCACTATGAATGAGGCGTGCGCGGCGGGGACGGGTTCCTTTCTTGAAGAACAGGCGGAGAAAATGGGGATCTCCATTCGAGAGCAATTTGCCCGCCTGGCGCTTGCATCTCCAAGCCCGGCCAGCCTCGGAGAACGCTGCACGGTATTCATGGAGCGGGATGTCACTGCGCTGTTATCGAACGGATCTGAAGTTGGCGACCTGGCGGCTGGGCTTGCATACTCCGTTGCCCTGAATTATCTGAACCGCGTGGTTCGCGGCCGCAAGATTGGCGATGTCATCTTCTTCCAGGGTGGAACTGCTTATAACGACGCCGTGGCAGCAGCCTTTTCTCAGATTCTCCACCAGCAGATTGTCGTGCCGCCCCACAACGGCGTAATGGGAGCCATTGGAGCAGCTCTGCTTGCCCGCGATCGCATGCAAACGTCATCGGGCGCCACCAAGTTCCGCGGCTATGACCTTGGCCGGGTGGAATTCACTTCTCGTGACTTCGTGTGCCACGCCTGCTCGAACTACTGTGATATCAAGGAGTTCACGATTGAAGGACAGCGGACCTACTGGGGAGACCAGTGCTCGGATAAGTTCCGCAAACGCGCACAGTCTGACCGAAAGCCCGTTATCGATGACCTGATCCATTACCGGGAAAAACTGCTGGAGTCAACCTTAGGCGTGACAGTAGAAGGGCAACCCACAGTGGGAATTCCGCGGGCCATGTATTTCTATGATCGATTTCCCTTCTGGAATACATACTTCCAATCGCTCGGCTTCAACGTAGTTGTGTCCTCTCCCACGGACCGAAACGCCTCAACTGCCGGCGCAGAAATGGCCATCGCCCAGCCATGCTTCCCCGTGCAGGTTGCCCACGGTCACGTCAAGGAACTGCTGGAAAAGCAGGTGGACTTCATCCTGCTGCCCAACATTGTTAATGCTGAGGCTCCCGAATCTGGCGTGCCTTCGCACCTTTGCCCTTGGAACCAGACCCTACCCTTCGTGGTACGCGTTCTGCCACAAATAGAGGAAAGTTGCACTAATCTGCTTGCTCCGACGGTGCATTTCCGGAACGGACGCGAATTCGTAAGAAAGGAACTCGCACAGTTTGCGGCGGGACTCGGCATCCCACGGCACAAGAGCGACCTGGCTGCACGGGCCGCCTATACTGCCCAGGACAAATTCAACAGTGACTTATTGGCTACAGGCGCAAAGGCGCTTGCAACCTGGGAGCGCAGCGGAGAGCCAGGAATTGTTCTCATAGGGCGTTCTTACAACCTCTACGACAGCAGTATCAATTGCGATATTCCGCGGAAACTCCGCAAAATCTATGGCGTCAACGTCATCCCTATGGACTTCTTACCGGTGGAAACCGAGGATGTCAGCGAAGTCAACTCCAATATGTTCTGGAATTCCGGCCGGCGAATACTGGCTGCTGCGCTTTACGCCCGCCGTTACCAGAACCTTCATTTGATTTACATCTCAAATTTCAAATGCGGACCAGACTCATTCATAAAATCATTCCTGAACGATGCTGCGGGCAAACCTTCGCTGGTGCTCCAGTTTGATGGCCACTCGAACGATGCAGGCTTCATTACGCGTTGCGAAGCATATCTTGAGAGCAAAGAGATATTGAGATGTCCATCGGTCACCGCTGCAGTTTGAATCATTCGATTGATGCCCGCCACCCGCTCCACGGCAAGACCGTCTACTTGCCGGTCATGGGAGAAGGAGGGTCGGAGATTTTTGCGGCCATCTTCCGCCGTCTCGGCGTTGAAGCGCACGTAACTCCGCCTTCAAGCAGGCGGACAGTTGAATTGGGCGGCAAGGTAACACAGGGAGATGAATGTTATCCGAGCAAAGTTGTCATCGGGGACCTTTTCCAGGCGATCGAGCAGCCGGGGTTCGTCCCGGAACGAACAGTGTTCTTCTTGCCGACCGCTGACGGCCCATGCCGCTTTGGACAATATGTCCCCTACCTCCGGAAGGTCCTGCGTGATGCGGGTTATGGGCAGATCGAGGTCATATCACCCTCGGATTCAAACAGCTATTCCGGACTTGGTACCGTCGCAAACGTATTTACACGATTGGCATGGAGAGGGGTAGTGGCTTCAGACGCTATCCATCGCCTTCTTCTTAAGACCCGCCCGTACGAAATTCATGAGGGGTCTGCCAGCCGCGCCTACCAGGAAAGCTTGGAAGATTTATGTGAAACGATCGAGTTGTCCTGCGACAACCTGGACTGCCAGCTTTACAGTCTGGCTGCGTCCTTGGAGAGAGCACGCGGCCGTTTTCGTTCCGTGCCAGCGAGATACGATCGAACACGGCCTTTGATCGGTGTCATCGGGGAGATCTTTTGCAGGCTGAACACATTTTCAAACGAAGACCTGATCAAAAGGATCGAGGCCCACGGAGCCGAAGCCTCGTTGAGCCACGTTGCTGAGTGGGTGGCCTATACAAGCAACG
>JAJYLL010000130.1 GCA_021787735.1 Acidobacteriota bacterium
ATTGTCGCGACTTCAAAGGGCACGGTTGAATTCATCGGCCTGGAGAAGTGGACGCCTGAAATGATCGAAGAAAAGCTCGGGTACAATTCACCTGATCAGCTTCATTATTGCGCCGCTGACTTGAAAAGGATCGGTTTCCCTGAAGCGGCTGTCATGGTCTACATGAACCACGGGAAGCGGTACACCATTGTAACCGTAATCGAGCCCGAGTACGCGCATGATGTTGCTTATCTGCCCGCCCCTCATCAACAAATCTCTTTCCCTGCACTGTGGCATCCTGTACTGAGTGCCGCCCAACAGCCCAGCTTCCTGGAAGGGGGTGTATTAGATTATGCCCGCACTCTTTCCGGCGCCCGGTCCGACCAGCCACCCCTCCCCGATGGAACGCCTCAGGCGTGGTGGCCGTCCTTGCTCCGGCTTGCGAGTGTAACCGACTTCAGTGAAGCCCGGCGAATACTCAGAGACGATGCAGACCCCTCGGCGCGCGCGGTGGCGGCGCTGGTGTTGATGAACTTTTCCACGCAGGACGGCGCGTGGCAGGATTTAGTCAGGGGGCTTCGCGACCCAGATGTCAAGGTCAGGGCAATATGCATGCAGGCGCTGAATTCGCTTTCGACTTTCCTTCCCCGGAAGGTTGACTGGACTCCGGCTGCGCAGGACATCGTCCCTTTACTAAGGGGAACAAACCTCTTCGCCTTCGTCTTCCTGCTTAAGGCGCTGACTGCGACCGGCGTAAATCAGTCGTCGGCCAGGCCTCTCCTTTCGCAAGGAAACGCTCGCCTCGTACTCGCTTACTTCGATGCCGCTCATCCGGAAGAGCGTGACCTCGCTCACCGCTTCCTGGTCCAACTGCACGGGACCGATCTAGGCAATGGACCTGAATCTTGGCTTGGATGGATAGCGAGCATCGGCACAGCGCCCTAAACGGAAAAATTGAAGGAGATTGCCCTCGTTGGGCGGTTTTAATCCTTGTTTCTGTGGCGTGGCGCGCTAGCGGGGCCTTCTCGCAGTCGCTTATAGGCTGCGGGGTAGCGGTTCGGCAGGCCGTAGACGGGGTTCCATTCGGCGCGCCTGTTCCGGAGCGCGGTCAGGTCAAGATCGCCAACCAGAACTCCGGGCTGATCGCCGAGTTGCTGCACGGTCTGGCCCTCATAATTAACGATGGAACTGGTGCCCGTGTTGCGAGGCGCACCGTAATTTGCCCGCACAATGTAGACCACGTCTTCAAGCGCTGTGGTCTCAAACAGGTGGATCAGCAATGGGCGCGAGAAATCGTCCGTGCAATAGGGAATAAAAACCACTTCCGCTCCACCCAGCGCCAGCTCCAGAGTGGATTCAGGGTGCTGCACATCGTAGCAGATCTCGATGCCGAGTTTCACCTCGACGCCGTTGACCTTAATGTCCCATACGTGGAAGCCGTCGCCATGCTGGACGCCGGACGCCACCATCCAGTTCTGCAAGTGGACCTTGCTGTAGGTGCCCACGATCTGCCCTTGCGGGTTCATGAGGACGGCGGTGTTGTAGAGCTCTCCCTTGCGGTTTTCGTCCATTCCGAAAACGATCCAGATGCCAAGCTCCCGCGCCAGCGCGGAAAAGCGCCGCGTGGCGGGGCCGGGAATAGTTTCCGCAGCGGCCAGGATCCGCTTGCGTTCCATCACAAGCCGCGGGTCATTCACGGACTCTCCCGGGGGCAAATCAACGCGCGGATAGCCCTGCACGGCAGATTCCGGCGTCAGCACGATCTTTGCGCCCTGTGCCACAGCCAGCCGGATCAATTCTTCCGCCTGCTTCAGGTTGTAGGACTTGTCAAGAACGCGCGCGTTCATCTGCACAATGCCCACCCGGACAACCTGGTCGTTTTCAGTGGGAGCCTCAGGCTGCTGGGCGGACGTGGCGGCTTTCGTCTGCAGCGTGAACGCGCCCGCTGCCAGAATCGCCGCCGCGAGTCCGGCAAGCGATAAGGCACAGTGTCTCCTGGTGGCTATCATGGTTTTAGATTTTACGAAGACTGGCTGGCTCCTGCGTTTATACGCTTTACGCGCCGAACTGCCGCAAGTGGTGGTCCATGTGCAGGTAGCCCAGACGCATCCAGTCGGCCTGCGACATGCAACCAAAGAAGGGATGGGCAGGCCACTCGAAGCCGCGCGGTGGTTTCGAGAAGCGATCGATCAGCTTCTTCAGCTCTTTCCTGTCGCTATGAAATTCCGTCGGCTGCGTCCCCTGGGCCTTGGGGTCCCATTCGGGAGGTCCCTGCACGCCATGCGGCCACGGAATCGGCACCCACAGCGCCGCCCATCGGAAGGGTGCGCGCGGAATCCAGCGGATGGCCGGGCGCACCTCACGCTCACCCAAGCAGGAGCGGAAGGCGTCACTCAAGTGGCAGATCATCTGGTGGGCTGTCATTTCTCCCCATTTTCGCCGGCTGTTGGGGCGCACCGCGCGCACCCGGTTCAGAATTTCAATCCTGTCGCTTGGGTTGGCAAGCGTTTTCATGCTGAACATTTTAACGCGCCCCGCCCCGCTTTAGGAAATCATCGGCAGTGATTCGCGCGCGTCCTGTGCGTGACGCACGAAAGCCTCCCCGTATTTCACGCCCAGTTCGGCGCCGCGGAACTTGTTCATCAACTCGTGCACACTGTAAAACTCGTCCGGGTTCTGGCTGGCGTGGGCGTAACAGGAGGCGCGCTTGCGCGATTCTGTCGCGGTGATGTCCACCAGCCGCGTGGGCCCGAAGGTCTGAGTCTGCATGCCCGACATGACTTCCGTGTAGTAAAGTTCGAACCCCTGCTTCATTCTCAGCCATGCATCGTAAACCAGCAGCGACGTGGCGCGATGGTCACGGTGCGAATCAATGGGCCAGGGAGCGAACACCAAGTCGGGCTTTTCGGCGGCAATGATCTTTCCGAACTGGCGGTAGGTTTCGTTGGTCACTTCGCTTGCGCCGTCAATCTGGCCGGCAAACACCGGCCGCGCCTTGAGGATGGCGCAGGCCTTTTCCGCCTCGGCCGTGCGGATGCGCGCCGCCTCCGCGTGGCTCTTGCCGGGGATGCCGGCTTCGCCGCGCGTCAGGTAGAGGGCAACTACATCGTGACCCAGGTCAGCGTAGCGGGCCATGGTGCCTCCGGCGGAGGATTCGGGGTCGTCTGGATGCGCGCCGGCGACGATGACCTTAAGTTTTCGCGATGGGGCCGCCTGGCCAGACCCCTCCGAAAGCAGGGGCAGTCCCAGCGCGGCGATTGCAGCCTGGCCTGCGCTCGCCATCAGATTCCTTCGTGAAATAGTTTTCATCGGCTTTCACTCCTTTGTCGTGCCACGCGTGATCACTGCTCGGTCGTCAGACGTTTTTCTCCCACCCCGCAAAAATCGTAGCGTATTTGCCGCTCATGGCTGTGCATAGTTATGCTCTAGATGCATAAGTATACGAACACCTTCTGCCGAAGGGAACTTCCCTGCCACGCTTGCCTTCCAGTGCCAGGGTGCGCATCCGCTGCCCGTTTCCGGAAAATGCTAACGATTGTAAACACGCCCATGGCCCCGAATGCAAGGGGGGGAATTATGAATTGCGAGGAGCGAGGTTGCTAGCGCAGGGTTGTGCACGCTCAGCGCATTATTCTTCGACTGCTTCCCCAGCCTTTCACGGAAACAGCCCGCGCAGCTTGACGGCTTCGGCCACGCGTCCGACGCCCACCATATTGGCTGCAGTACGCATGCTTACCTTGCGTTCCAGATTGATCTTCAGAACTTCGGCAAAGGCGCTATGCATCACGCGCTCCAGCCGGTTATACACGTCCTGCGCTTCCCAGAAAAGGTGCTGCTCGTTTTGCACCCACTCGAAGTAAGAGACCGTCACGCCGCCGGCATTGCACAGGATGTCCGGGATCCGGAAAACGCCTTTCTCTTCGAGAATCCTGTCCGCCTCGGGCGTCACCGGGCCGTTTGCTGCTTCAGCCACGATCATGGCCCTCACCTGCGGCGCGTTATCAGAGTCGATGGCGTTCTCCAGCGCTGCCGGGATCAGGATATCGCATTTCATCCCCATCAATTCCTCTGGCTGAATCTCTTCCGCGCCCGTGAAGCCACTCACTCGGCCTGTCTCCTTCTTGTGAGCGATCAGCTTTGGAATATCGAGCCCCTTTGGGTTATAGATTGAACCCCGCGAATCATTCACGGCAATTACCCGGGCCTCGTGGCTGTGGAGAAGTTGGGCCGCAATTGACCCGACGTTTCCGAACCCTTGCACCGCCGCCTTGGCGCCCTTGAGGGGGATTTTCAGGTGCGTGCAGGCGCTCTGGACGCTGAAGAAAACGCCGCGTCCCGTGGCCTCATTGCGGCCGAGCGACCCTCCCAAACCGATCGGCTTGCCGGTAACCACTCCCTGCACCGTATAGCCCTGGGCCATGCTGTAAGTATCCATGATCCAGGCCATCACCTGCGGGTTGGTGTAGACATCGGGCGCGGGAATATCACGTTCAGGCCCGATCAGCGGGAGGATCGAGGCAACGTAACGGCGCGTCAGCCGCTCCAATTCCTCCTGCGTCATCTCTTTCGGGTTGCACGCCACGCCGCCCTTCCCGCCGCCGAACGGGATGTTCACCAGGGCGCACTTCCAGGTCATCCAGGTGGCCAGGGCTTTCACTTCGTCCAGGTTCACGTAGGGATGATACCGAATGCCGCCTTTGGCCGGGCCGCGTGCCGTGCTGTGCTGCACGCGATAGCCCTGGAATCGGTGGATGCGCCCGTCATACATCCGCACCGGCAAACTCACCTCCAGCACCCTTTCCGGATACTTGATGATTTCTCGCGTGTCGTAGTCCAACTCCAGCGCGTCCGCCGCTGTGTCGAAATTCTCCAGTGCAGCCTCGTAAGCGTTCTTCTTCACAGCTTCAGCTACTGCCATGTCACGCTCACCTCCTTGTGATTTCTGACCCGTGCCCGGAACCGGCCGAAGTGGTGGGGAGTGAAGGCATGCTTCACCTCTTTTTAAAGGATACTGGATCGAGGGCCAGTCCGCAGTGCCTTGGATCACTGAAGTCACGGCAAGCTTTGACTGGCGGATTCTGACTGCACCCTTCACATTTCAATCTTCCGCACCCGAGTACCTGCGTACTATTGCCGCTTGGCCGGGGCGGACTTACGATCCTCAGGAGAGCGGAACTGTGGTGGTTGGCGAGATGGAAGGCGAAATGAAGAGATTTTTCAAAAGGTTGTGGAACCCGGAGGGGGGCCAGGAAATGTCGGAATACGCTTTGCTGCTACTGCTGATCTGTCTGTCGCTGGTTACGGCAGCCTCAGCTCTGGGGACGGCCATTAACAAATCCTACACGAACGCCCCCACCAATCTCTCCGCTCCGGCAGCACCTTTCCATTCCTATCCTTCCAGTTCAGACACAGGTTCCACATTCAGCGGCAATTCGGCGTCAGACAGGAATCGGGATTCGAGCGGGCAAGACGCGGGTGCCGAACATGGGCGCGGCAATGGCCGGCATTGACGATGGTTCCCACCCGCAGGCAACACGACCACAATCTTCCTACTCCAGTTGAAATATGAACGCGCCAGGAACGCTGGCCGAGTTCTATCAGGGTTGCGAAACCTGTTCGTCTGGGTCTGAACCTAGTGATGCGAGTCACAGCACGGCTTCAGTGTTTGGTTGGGTGAGCGCATACCTTGGCAGGTTGATGAAAAATGCCTCTGAGAACATGTAGCAGCGGGTTCATCCCGCCACAAGCCCAATGGCTTCAGCGCGCGTTGGCGGCGTGAAGCCGCCGCTACAGCTTTTTCAGCAACCTGTTAATATTACAGCGGTAGCTTTCTTGCGGGGAATTGATCTGTTTCTCCCCAGCGAACCCACCGTGACTCCCTCGGCATAAGATGCCGAAGCGCAACCATAAGAGATCGCCAGACGGACCCGCCTGGACATCCACTGGCTATGACTCAAAGTAAGCGAATACGCGAGAACCGTGGGGCTTTTGCTTGCAATTCAAGGCATCACTCTGGTATGCCTTTAGGGGCTTCAAAGAGGGTAGTGCGGCTCCGACCCCTCTGGGGACGGGACGACCGTCAGCCAGGAATATCATCGAGGTTCTTGTGGCGAGTATCTCCAGGCGCAGATTTGGTGCTTCTATCCTTTCCGGGATGATCGCCTCGAAAATCGTTGCGGGGTCGCACGCCTCCGTAGGCTCGACTATGAGTGGGCGTAGCACCGTTCCCGGACGATTGCGCGTTTGTTCAAACCACCGCTATCTCGAATTTGAGAATGGCAAGCCTTTCTTCTACCTTGGTGACACAGCGTGGGAGTTTTTTCACCGACTGAATCGCGAAGAAGCAACGCACTACCTTTCTAATCGCGCGCAAAAGGGTTTCACGGTGATCCAGGCCGTCGTCCTGCCTCAGCTCGGCGATTTGAAATCTCCAAATGCATACGGCGATTTGCCGCTCGCAGATCGCGATCCGACCCGGCCCGTGGAAGCGTACTTCCAACAGGTCGACTTTGTTATGAATAAGGCAGAAGAATTCGGCCTGTTTATCGGCATGTTGCCGACATGGGGCAGCTATTGGACCTCCGGCAAGTCGATTTTCACTCCGGCGACGGCGCGCCAGTACGGCAACTTCCTCGGGAAAAGGTACAGAGACAAGCCGATCATCTGGATTCTCGGCGGGGATCATTCGGTGACGGACAGGGAGGAGCGTACGATCATAAACTCACTGGTGGCGGGACTAAAGGAGGGCGATGACGGCACACACTTGATGACCTTTCATCCCGTAGGCCCGGGTGATTCTTCTTTCAAACTCAACGACGCGCCCTGGCTTGATTTCAACATGTTTCAGTCTTCACATGCCGCTCGCGATCTCGATAACGGACTGTACGTGGAACACGATTACTCGCTGGCCCCGCAGAAACCTACGCTGGATGGCGAGAACCGCTACGAGTGCATTCCCGTCGGGTTTTACTTTCGGGGCATAACAGGGATTGATCGGTTTGATGATGCCGACGTACGCCAGGCTGCGTACTGGTCTTTGCTGGCGGGCGCGTGCGGATATACTTACGGGAACAACAACATCTGGCAAATGTTCGATCCTGCGTGGAAGGGTGTGGCGATGATTCGGGGAAGAGAAAAACCAGACGCCAGCCTAAGCTCGATGGAGGATCCATGGCTAGGTGCTCCAGGTGGCATTTTGGGAGCCAACATTCCGTGGTATGACGCCTTGGACAGTCCCGGTGCATTTGACATGACCTATGTCCGGCGGTTGTTTGAGTCCTTTCCGTTCACCAGGCTTGTCCCTGATCAGAGCATGATCGTGGATGGGCCAATGACCGGCGGTGCGAAGGTTCGGGCCGCAAGGTCGTCTGACGGTTCATTTGCTATTGTCTACTCGCCGCACGGGGAGAGTTTCACGGTGAATAAACACGTGATCAAAGGCCGTCGTCTCAAGGAAACCTGGTACGACCCTCGCTACGGAGTCTCCTATCTGATTCACGAAGCGGACACGTGGGGATTCCAAAGGTACACGCCGGTCACCAGCGGGCGCGGAAACGATTGGATCCTGTTGCTCGAAGATGTTGCGGCAGGATATCGCTTGCCGAACCCGCCGCGCTCAATCGGTACCGAATCATGATCCGGCACTTAAGCCCTTTTCTTAAACATGCGTGGGAACTTTTTCTATAGGAAATCTCCATGGAACAGTGGATCGGTCGTGAAAATCGAGCAAATGGCTGTTAATCAGGAGGTTGCGAGCATAAGTTCGAAAGGGCTCCACTTTTTGTGCGTCAAAATGAAACACATTTTCTGGCGAGATTGAGACTTTCATGGGCGTTTTACTGGCAACTACTTCATTCCAGATACATTAACGGCGACTCTCCCAATGGGTAAAGACAGATACAAGTGGTACGTGGTTGGGATGCTGTGGTGCATCTCGTTTTTCAATTATGCTGACCGGGAAGCGATCTTCTCACTCTTTCCTCTGCTGCAGAAGGAAATGCACCTGACACCCGTACAGTTGGGTCTGTTGGGCTCGGCCTTCGCCTGGGTGTACGGCCTCACCGCTCCTTTTGCGGGTAGCATAGTGGATAAAGTTCGCCGGAAGACAGCTATCCTTGGCGGGCTCTATGCTTGGAGCACAATTGCCATCCTGACACCGCTCTCGCGCACCTTACACCAGTTATTTTCCTTCATGGCTGCGGAGGGGCTGGGAGAGACTTTTTATTTTCCGGCTTCCATGTCCATGATCAGCGATTACCACGGGAAGAAAACACGGTCGCGCGCAATGGGCAGCCACCAGACAAGCGTTTACCTGGGAACCATTGCGGGTGGTTTCTTTGCAGGCTTGATTGGAGAATATTACGGCTGGCGCTGGTCATTCATCGTCTTCGGAGGATTGGGAATCCTCTTTGGCCTGGTGTTAATTCGGCTGCTGCGTGAGCCTGAACGCGGTGCGGCTGATCTGGCTGACCTGGGTCCAGGGGCCGAAGCCGCCGTCACGAAACGAATCCCCATCAAGGAGTTTCTGAGGATGCTTCTCAGGACGCCGAGCGCGGCGCTGCTGATGGCAGCTTTTGCCTGCGCCAATTTTGTTGCTCTGGTGTTGCTTTCCTGGATGCCGAAGTTTCTCTACGACCAGTTTCACATGGGCCTGGCGATGGCGGGTTTGTCCGCCACGCTTTTTGTTCAGCTGGCGAGCATGGTAGGCTCGCCCCTTGGAGGCTGGTTTGCCGACCTGTTAAGAAGGAGATTGCCCGGCGGAAGAATGCTGGTTCAGGCTACTGCTTTGTTCTGCGGCGCTCCTTTTGTGTTTATGTGCGGAGCGACAAAATCCATTGGACTGGTAGTCGTGGCGCTCACAGCCTGGGGACTCTTCAAGGGCCTGTACGACGCCAACATCTTCGCTTCTGTTTTTGACGTCATACCTGCGCAGGCACGCGGCACAGCGGCCGGGTTTATGAACATGGTTGGCTGGCTCGGCGGTGGTGGCATCGCGCCGGTTGCGATTGGATTGATTGCTGAGCGTTCCAACCTGGGCCTGGCAATTTCGCTCGCCGGACTTGTATACGTGGCCGCGGGCATTCTTCTGCTCACTGCGGGAGTTCGGTTTGCCCCGCGCGACGTTGCACAATACGAACGTCTGATTCAGGTTGAGAGCAAGGCTTGAGCCGGCGTAAAAATTAAGCACGGGACGGGAAAATATGTATCGAGTGCTCGCGCTGGCGGATGATCTGACCGGAGCGCTCGAAGTGGGCGCAAAATTTGCAGCCGCTGGCTTGCCCTCATCGGTGACAACCAGGCGCTCGATTCCCACGGATGCAGATCAGAAAACGGCGGTGCTGGTGATCGATACTGAAACCCGGCACCTTGCCCCTGAACCTGCAAGGGCGTGTGTTCTTGAATTGGCACGTGCAGGTTTTGACCAGGGCATCCCCTACGTTTACAAGAAAGCGGATTCGACTTTGCGCGGGAATATCGCCAGTGAAATATCCGCCGTGATGGAAGGCTATCCGGATTTGCCCCTCCTCTATATGCCTGCCTACCCGGCGATGGGCAGAACGGTTCGAGGAGGGACTCTACACGTCGATGGGGTCCCGGTGAATGAATCGGCTTTTGCCCAAGATCTGTTGAACGCAGTGCGAACCGCCAATATTCCGCAATTATTATCCGAGGGTGGCTTGAAGCCTGCTATCTCAACCACACCGGCTGAACTGGAAACGTCGCCACCCACAGCCGTTTATGTTTGCGATGCAACCTCTGAATCGGACCTTGAAGTTGCCGCCAGAAAATTCGCGCAATCCGAGCGGTTCCGTCTTGCCGCCGGCCCTGCGGGATTTGTGGGTCATCTGGCCCCGTTGCTTGATCTGCCTCGAACGGCGCCCCCGGGCATGCCGATGGTAAGGCGAGCGTTGGTGGTGAATGGCAGCCTTAACGAAGTATCAGCCCGGCAGATCAGTTACGCGCGCGGCCACGGTTTTTCCTCCATAGTGGCCAGTGGGAACGGTGCTGAAGTAGGGTGCTATGGTTGGGTGATTTTGGAACACGACTTCGGCAAGTGTAAGCCCTTTGACTATGCTGCCCGCCTTTCGAAGTCCGTGTGCAGCGCGCTCAGGCGGGAAGAGTTCGACGCTGTTATAGTCTTTGGAGGCGATACAGCTTATGCCATCCTGGAGGAATTAGGCCATCCGGAAATGCGACCGATAGGCGAGGTAGTGGAAGGCGTGCCGGTGTCTGCGATTGCCCGCAAAGCAGCCGGGCGAAAAGGTGAAGGGCCCCTTTACCTGATCAGCAAGGCAGGAGGGTTCGGCCCGATCGATGTGCTTCACCTGATTCGAACGAATTTGACGCGAGGTTAAATGGAATGTCGCGGATTTTTGCTGTCACAACTGGGGACTCAAGCGGCGTTGGGCCGGAAATACTTCTGAAGGCTTTTCGGCAGGGCGAAATTCAATATCCGTTTGTTGCCTATGGGGACCTGGAAGTTCTTGAATTTTACAACGACATCTTGAAATTCGGCGTCCCGTTAAGAAAGGCGACTGCCGCAGGCGATTATCAACCCGGCAAGTTGAATGTGATTGATGCCGGAATTATGCGCCGCAGCGACGTGACCGTGGGCAGGCTGAATCAGAAGGCGGGGATGGCGGCACGCGAATATGTGGTTGCGGCCACGCGGGCCACGATTGCCGGGGAAACCGCAGCTATCGTGACACTGCCCATGAATAAGGAGGCGACGCAGCTTTCCGACCCGGGATTCACCGGCCATACCGAATTGATTGGCGGCTTGTGCGGAGCGAAGGACGTTACTATCATGCTCGCTTCAAACGACCTGATCGTCACGCACGTCAGCACTCACGTTTCTTTATCCACGGCAATCGCGCGCGTCAAAAAAGACCGCGTCGCGACCATCATCCGCTTGACATGGGAATCGGTCGGCAGGTTGAAAAACAATCCGCGCATTGCCGTCGCGGGTTTGAATCCCCACGCGGGAGAAAACGGCCTGTTCGGTGACGAGGAGATCCGCGAGATTCATCCCGCCGTCGAGTGGGCGCGCAGCCAGGGCTGGCAGGTCGAAGGGCCGTTGCCGCCTGACACGGTGTTCTACCTGGCTGTGCGCAGGAAGCAATTTGACGCAGTCGTCTGCATGTATCACGATCAGGGTCATATTCCGAGCAA
>JAJYLL010000131.1 GCA_021787735.1 Acidobacteriota bacterium
CCTGGCCGACGGCATCCGCACCGTGCTCATCGGCTCCAAGCCTGATTCGCCGCCCGAACCGCCCCCGAATCTGCAACTCCAACTGCTGCTCGCCTGGCAGCCTTAGAAAAAATGAGGAAAGTCCTGTAAAGATTATTCTTCCCAACAAAAGAAGGCTTGAACACGTCAGAATGCTTTAGGAACCTCTTGAAGCCATCCAGGCTCTTTCCGATTTCCTTTTCAGACAGAACGTCATATGGCGGATTACCAATAACAATATCAAATCCACCAACGATGGACTCTTCATCTTGGACGTTGAAAACTTCAGGAAACTCCAGGTGCCAATGGAAAGGTTCAACCTCTGCCCGAAAAATCCCCAATGCAGTCCCAACTTTCCCAGATTCTGCGATTGTCTCAAACGCCTTAGGTTTGGTTAGGAGCTTAACCAGTTGCCCGTACTCGTCTAAGCCTATTCGGCGATTCCCTTCGAGATAGAACGTTGAACACCAGAGGTCTGCTAGCGTCACATAGGGCTTCCGCAATGATTCGCATTTCTTAAACCAGGCTGTTTTTTGTTTCACCTCTTGAGCGCTGCCAGACGGGATGGATCGTATTTGAGCCAAAGTTGCCAGTACAGTTGGCAAGGTACTTTGTAGCTGTTTATTGAACATCTTCCCGAATATCGGGGGTGCATCTGGTAGGCTGTGCAATTCCAGCAATGTGGCCCCTACCAAGCTGTCACCGTTTCGAAGATGGTGATCGAGGAACGTGAGAGGTAATGACGTGGCAATTGTTTCAAGCCAAAGTCCAAGCTTGGCGAGTTCAACCGCCATGAAATTCTTGTCTACGCCGTATAAGCAGCGTTCGGCAACGCGGCGCTTCCAGTACGTCAAGATTGACTCATCACCGTCCAGCCCCTCGGCAACTGGGTCATGTGTGTGGGGGTTAGTCGCGATTTGCTCAGCAATGTATTGACATGCGCGGATCAGAAAATGTCCCGATCCCATTGCAGGGTCCAAGACCTTAAGGCGAAGAATTCGTTCGGCAAATTGTCCTCGCAGGTTTGCAAGTTCTGATTCGATTTGTGCGCGCTCATCTTCCGAGGCATCCTTGAGGCTAGCCTCAACTCGTGAGATTTCAGCGCGCAGAATTTCGTCAATTTCTTCGCAAAGCGGTCCGATTGCTATTTCAACTATGTAATCAACAATATTGTTGGGTGTGTAGTAACTGCCCGATGACTTCCGCTCTCTCTTATCTTTTTGTAGGTAGACACTTCCTTTGCCATATCTTACCCCTGTGGGTACAAAACCCTTTGGAAGACGTGAAGATTCCGGTATGAAAGGATACTCCTCAGAATCTGTCGACCGAACTTGAATTACAGGCTCATGCGCATAGAAAGGTTGCCATTCCAATAACCCCTCGTACAAATTACCCAGGTGCTGAATTGCCAAGTCACGATAATCTACGGGGACTAGGTCATCACCGCCATGAGCCAAGTCCTTGGCACGTCCCAGTTGATCGATTATTCGAGCCAAGTATGAGTCAGCGAGCCTTTTCTCCTTGAGAAAAGGGTGGACATCTTCATCAAAAAGACCACCGTCATACTCAGGGACTTTATAGCGACCTGCACCCTCATCAATGAGGTGGAAAAGGCTCAATAAATCCGACCAAAGCGTAACCTCATTACTCCCAAAGTCTGGCTCGCGATTGTCCCTAATTCGGTCCAAGCGCGTCGCGATTAAATCCCGGAAGCGACTAAGCGAGCGGTTCTCTGTGTATGCGCGGTCAACACCATAGGGCAGTAATTTGCGATCTTCCGCATAGAGAACAAATAGAAGCCTGTAGAGCAATACAAGGCTGTTGTACCTACAGTGCTCCAAGTGAGCTTCTGCGCTGAGATCGTTGGGCTCGTAATTCAAGAAACCTTCAATTGCCAAGCGTAAGGCTTCAAACACACGTGATTTCAGCCCGTCACCGACTCCTACACGATAATAACCGCTTCCAGTGCGCGCACGATCAACCAGGGGGATTCTATCGGCAGTACTTTGGAAGCCGATGGGGGAGAAGAAGAAAAGGAACTGCACGAACTCTTCAAAGCCTGACCATAGGTTCGGCAGGAGGTCTAGTTGGTTGGCTCGTTCATCTAGAAGCTTTGCGAGATCGCATTCGAAGTAGGTCTGGAAGCGGGGCTGGCCCGCCTCGTATTGGCGTGGAATAAGTCTCCATAATCTTCCGTTTGTGAGAATTGCATAATTCACAAGGCTGTTGTTCAGATACCATTCAATTTGTTCGGGCGGATACTCACGTTGTTGAGACGTAATAGTGGGGCGATGAAGAGGCACATGCCATGCCTTTGCATCTGCGAGCAGCGTTGGGTACTTCCAAAAAGAAGAACTCAATCGGCCCGCTGCCAGGCTGGCATCTAATGAAGAATCGTCGAGGAAGAGCGCATAGTCCGGTTTCCGGCCTCGGAGGCGCGTCTGATAAATTAACTTCCAGCCTAGAATTTGCAGTATTGGCTGGATAAAAGCTTGCTCTAAGCTTTGCTCGCTTCCGTAGTGTTCCGTTCGGTTTCGTTGTTCTGCCCACAGTTCGAGAAGATTCCCTAGCACAGTAATTGCACGCTCGTGGAATTCGTTCCATTCCGGTTCAAATTGCAGTCGGGTCTTGAGCCAGTGAGCAGAGAACAATTCGCTGTTGTGGATGGCACCGAGCCGTAATGGAAGCTGTGTCAAAGGAGGCATCGAGTTCCCAGTGTTGCGCCACTATGGTAAAGCAGAACAGAGCAACCAGCAAGGGACTGCCTTTCTCTTTGCGAGATCGCAGACTCGACAAAGCGCGAATCTGCGCCACCCGCGAAAGCGCCGCCCGGAGCGTCTGGAAGCCGGTTAGCCCGCCGAATCGCGCCGTTCCATAGAATGTGCTATCCAGAAATTGACGGCTCCGCCATACTGGTAGAAAACCTGACACTGGAACGCGGCGCCGGGCGGCAATCGATTTTTTGCCGGAGCGCTGCCAGGGGCGCAGGAACCAAACAAAAGGGGAATGAGAATGCAGCCATTGTATGATCCGGAAGCCGTACGACCGATGTGGGAGGAACTCGCGCAATGCGGAGTGAAGCCGCTACGGGCAGCCGCGGAAGTGGATGCCGCTGTGGCCCAGTCTGGAACCACGCTGATTGTGGTCAACTCCATCTGTGGCTGTGCCGCCGGCGGCGCCCGGCCCGGGGTGACCGAAGCGCTCCAGGGCGCGGTGATCCCGGACCACTTAACCACCGTTTTTGCCGGAGTGGACATGGAGGCGACCGCGCGGGCCCGCGAACTGATGCCCGAGGTGCCACCCTCCTCGCCGTCCGTCGCGCTTTTCAAGGACGGCGTCCTGGTGTACGCCTTGCAGCGGCGGCAGATCGAAGGGGTCAGCCCGCAGGCGATCGCCGCGGAACTGATGAAGGCTTTCAGCCAGCATTGCAAGCGTCCGGGGCCGTCCGTGCCTCCCGAGGTTTACGGGCAGGTGGTCCACGCGCGGCGGTGCGGGTCCACCATCCCCAGCTTCAGAGGCTGAGGCGGCCGGCCCTCGCTCACTCGCACAAAAAATCCCGATGTGTTGGATCGGCAGCCTCGTGAGGATATCGGCCGGGCGGGTGGCGCATCTATGAAGTGGGCGGCGGGGAAAAGGGAATTCTGAAGGATGAAAGACCCCTCACCCGGTCGCCTTGCGCGACCACCCTCTCCCCCAAGGTAGAGGGCTATGAAATTCCAGTTGGGCGCCCGTCCGCGTCGAGGACGGTCACCCAGCAACTCCTCTTGTGTAAATCCACGCCAAGATATAACTTTTCCATCGGGGGCCCTCCTTTCGAGATTAAGATTTAGTCTTACAACAACCAAATCCTACTCGAATCGAGCCGCCCCCTTTATGACATCAGACGAGCGGCGGGCCTCAACCGCGGAGGTCCTCGCTACGCGCTCGGAGGGGCACATATCCGGCAGAAGCCTCGTGCCACATGCAGGATTCCGTTTAACAGAGTGGGTTAGAATGGAGCCATATTGCAGAAACGCAGGCGGTGATGACCCAACGAAATCCAAGCCGGCCTTTGCGGGCTTTGCGGCTGCTGGTTCGACATCCCGTAGATTTTTTCCGGCAGGCGGTGCGGGGCAGTGTGCCTACGCGAAGCCACTATCGGGACCGGTTCCGAATGACACTGAAGGAATGGTTCCTGATGCACGAGCGGGAGATCGTGTACAAGGAACCCCGCTGGATGGGGGTTCGCATCATCAAGAACCCGCTCGACACTTGGATTTATCAGGAGATCATTTACAGTATCCAGCCTGACGTCATCCTGGAAATCGGAAGCAGCTACGGCGGCAGCACTCTGTACTTTGCCAACCTTCTGGATCTGATGGGGAAAGGCATGGTGATTTCGGTCGATATCGATCGCAGCAATTACAGCGTGCAGCATCCCAGAATTCATACCATCACAGGCGACAGCTCAGCGCCAGAGGTCGAGCGTGAGATCTTTGATCTGTGCCGGGGCAAAAAGGTGATGATTTCGCACGACTCCTCGCACTACAAAGAAAAGGTGTTGAGTGACCTGCGGCGGTATTCGCCGCTGGTTCCCGTGGGCAGCTATTTTGTGGTCGAAGACGGAATCTACGACCTATTCTCGCCACTCGAAGGAGTGGGAGGATTTGCCGACGGACCGTTTGACGCAATTAATGAATTTCTCAAAGAAAATCCCGGCTTCGAGCCCGATCCGAACTGCGAGCGATATGTCTTTACGAACCACCCCATGGGGTTCCTGAAAAGGGTTCGCTGAAGTTCTGAGGGGCGGCTCTTCGGACACATCCGGAAAATCCTGAACGTCCGGGCCACGCGTGGTTGAGGTGGGGGTGGTAAACTGTGCCAGTAAACCCCGCGGGGGCAACGGCGCCAACGGGCCCGGATCGCGGGGGAATCGACCAATGGGGGGACTCATATGAACAGGCGTGATTTTAATTTGAATGCGCTGAAACTTGCAGGCGCCGGCGGGCTGGCGGCGTGGCTCAATACAGGCCGGAGGGCGTTCAGCGCCGCCGAGACCAGCGACCCAAGGTTGAACGGGGCGTATCGCTTCTCGCGCGGCCGCTGGATCTACGTCCATCTGGAAGGCACGCCGGCTGAGATCGGATATCAGCACGGACACCTGCTGGCGCCGGAAATTGAGGACGCCTTCAAGTCCGTGGTGCTCACAAACCTGCGCGGCACGGGGAAATCGCGCGACTTCTTCCGGCAGGCGGCGCAGCAGGTGTTGTGGCCCAAGGTGGATGCCGAGTATCAGGCTGAGGTGGAAGGCATCTACCACGGTTTGCAGGCGCGCGGCGCGAAGATGAGTTTTGACGACGTGATCTGGCTGAATGCCATGGAAGAGCTCTCCGACTATTACGTGCCGTGGTATGACGAGCGGCACAAGACCGCAACAGGCAAGCGCCCGGTTAGCCCCGGCAACTGCAGCGCTTTTGTAGCGACATCGAGCTATACGAAAGGCGGGCAGATCGTGATGGCCCACAGCTTGTGGACCAGCTATCTGCACGGTGAACGCTGGAACATCATCTTCGATATCGTTCCCGAGCGCGGCCACCGCATCCTGATGGATGGCTTCCCGGGCGTGATTACAAGCGACGATGATTTTGGCATCAACAGCGCGGGCATGATGATTACAGAAACCACCATCACTCAATTCAACGGGTGGAACCCCGATGGCATACCCGAGTTTGTCCGCGCGCGGAAGGCAATGCAGTACGCGTCCTCGATTGATGATTATGTCCGCATCATGCTCGATGGAAACAACGGAGGTTACGCCAACGACTGGTTGCTGGGTGATCGCAAGACGGGAGAAATCGCCCGGTTTGAGCTGGGACTGAAGGCCCACCGCGTGTGGCGAACCAAAGACGGCTATTACGTGGGTTCCAATTTCGCAAGCGATCCCAAAGTGATTGCCGAGGATACGACGTTCGACCCCAACGACCTCTCATCATCGCCCAATGCGCGCCGCGTCCGCGCAGAGCAGTTGATGAAAGAGTGGAAGGGCCGGATCGATCTGAACCTTGCGCAGCAGTATCTTTCAGACCACTACGACACATGGGAAAAGAGGAAACACCCCTGCACGCGCACATTGTGCGGGCACGGCGACGTTTCACTGCATGGTGAGAAGGTGTGGGACTGGAAGCCGTATAACCCCGGTGGCGCTGTGACGGGCAAAGTGACCGACAGCACCATGACCGCCGCAATGAGCTTTATTGGGCGCCGCGGGCATCCGTGCGGAGAGAATTTCTACGCAGCCCCGTTCCTCAAAAAGCACCCCGAATACTCGTGGCAGTCTCCCCTGCTGCATGACATGATCGCTGGCCCGTGGACCGTGTTCATGAGCGGCGAGAAGGCTTGAAGCTTCAGGTTTCGATACTGCCAAAGTCGGCACCGCCGCAGCAATCGTGCACATGGCGAAGATTGCTGTCTTTGCGCCCTCCGCCATGTCCTGTTCAGATTGAACCAATATGAATGGAGCCGCCGCTCGTGTGCAGGGCAAGAGTGGGGCCGCCCGAGCCGAGCGTGCCGTGCAGTTTCGAATGCGATATGGTTCCAATAACGCTCACCTTCAGGTCAGTCGAGACCGAGCCGCCGGAAGTGGAGGCGTCAATATTCAGATTTGCCGCGGGATCGAGGTTCACGCTGATCGAGCCGCCGGAGGTCATGAGCTCGCCTCCCTGGTTGTTGCCGCGCGCGAACGTTGCGTTAATGGAGCCGCCCGACGTGTGCGCGTTGACGCGCCCCGACACGCCGTCAACGCGGATGGGGCCGCCGCTGGTATTCGCCTGGAGCGTCCCGGTCAAAGAACTCACGGTGATGCCGCCGCCCGAAGTCCCAAGATCGGCGTCGCCTTGCACGTTCTGGATGCGGATCCCACCTCCCGAAGTGCGCGCCACAGAACATTTCCTTGAACGCCGGAGGCGTCAATCGAGCCGCCCGAAGTGCGCAGCTCCTGCGCGCCCTGGAGCGATGAAGCCGTGACCGACCCCCCACCGGTCTTGACGCTGACGCGCGTCTGGGACGGCACCGTAACCTCAAAGTGCAGGTGAATGTTCGAGAACCACTGGAAGGTCTTCCTTTGCGCCGTAACTCGCGCCACGTTGCCGCTTGACTCGAAACTGAGGTCGTAAACAGATTGCAAATCGTCGCGGTTTGAGGTGACGACGATCCGGGTGCCCGAGGCGCTCGTGCCCGTGACCGTTACGCTCCCACCGTCCGACTGCAGCACAAACTGGCCGCCGGGCGCCAGATCCAGCGTCTTTTCAATGCGCGTATCGGCGCACGCCGCAACACTCAACGCCACCAGGGCGACAATCAGCAGACTTATCCTTTTCATGATCATGATCTCCTCCGCGTTAAGAAAACCCCACTAAACAGAAATACGTGGCAGCAGACCCAAATGTTCTAAGTTTTATTGGAATTCAAACGTGTTTAGCTTCCAGCGGGGACCTGCGGGGCCGGCCTCTCGCCTGCATTTTCAAAAGCAGGGCCATGATTAGGTGGCGGAGCTTGACAAGCGTTGGCTGCGGCATAAGAATCAAAGCCCAAAATAGAGGAGCCCACAGCCCATGCGCAAGCTAATGCTGGATGCCGCAATTCCCAGCGTGATGCGCCGAAAGTTCCAGTTGCTCGCGGAGGCCGCAAGCCTGCGCCTCCAGGTCCAGGCGATTCGATATTGGTTCCAGATGAGACCTCAAAACAATTGCCGAAACGGCGGCTTAACTGCACTGATAACGGTTTGACGCCTGTCTGCGCTTGTTCATTGCCAGTGACGGTACAGTTCATTCCTGAATGCGGAGGGCCAGGATCATGAGCGAAAAAAGCAAACACGACCTCGGAGGGGGCAGCGATCCTCGAAGGCTTTCACGCCGCAAATTTCTGGCCGGTGCAACGACGGCGGCAGCGTTTTCAGTGGCGCCGGGCGGACTTCTGGCAGCCGCCGAGCGGGGAGGTCCAGCGGGCACAACGGCTGCCAGTGGAAGTGATCCGGCCCCCGGCACCATCCGAGTGGACGCCACGCCGGGGCGCGAGACGAGTTCATTCAGCCCCAACAAGGCGCTGGGCACTTCTATTGACATGCTGGGTTACAAGTCCGTAGACAAACTTTACACCGAGCCGGTCATCAAGAAGTGTCTCTCTGCCGGCTGGGGACCCATTACCTACCGCCAGCATACGGAATTGCAGATTGCCGCCTGGCACTGGAATCCGACGGGAACCTGGAGCGATGCCGCCGGCAAGCAAGGTTATTTCACGGGCAGTTCCGAGCTGGGAGAGCCTATCCGCCACTCCTACGGTTACCATTTGCCCCATCGCGGCAACACGCGAAACAATGGAACCCTCTCGGGTTTTTCCCGCCTGAACGACGGCGACCCAAAAACCTATTGGAAAAGCAATCCCTATCTTGCCGAGCGGTACACCGGCGAGAGCGATTCCCTGAACCCGCAATGGGTCGTGATTGATCTGGGGGCTGAAGGACCTGTCACGGCCATCCGCATTGATTGGGCCAATCCCTATGCGCGTGCCTACGAGGTGCAATACTGGACCGGCAACGATGACCCCATGAACAAGCCCGTCGGCGGCGTTTGGAACGCCTTCCCCAACGGCGCGGTGAAAGACGGCCAGGGCGGCAGAGTAACGCTGAAACTTACGCAAAATCCAATCGACGTGCGGTTCCTGCGGATTGTGATGACGGAATCTTCCCACACGCCTGACAGCCATGGCCCGGATGATCCCCGGAACTCCGAGGGCTTCGCGATCACAGAACTCTACGCGGGCACATTCACCGAGCGTGGAGAGTTCGTGGACCTGATGCAGCATTCGCCGGACCAGAACCAATCGCCGACGTATTGCTCTTCCATCGATCCGTGGCACTCCGCATCCGATCTCCACATGGAGGGCGGCGACCAGACAGGCTTCGACCTCTTTTTCACAAGCGGCGTCACCAACAACCTGCCGGCCATTATTCCCATTGCCATGCTTTACGGGACTCCGGAGGATGCCGCCGCACAAATCCACTACCTCAAAAAACGCGGATACCCGGTGTCTTACATCGAAATGGGTGAAGAACCAGATGGCCAGTATGCCATGCCCGAACACTACGCGGCGCTCTATATCCAGTTTGCCACGGCAATCCACCGCCTGGTGCCGGAGGCCAAGCTCGGAGGGCCGATTTTTACAGGACAAAACGAAGACATCAAGATCTGGCCGGATGCTCAGGGCCGGACATCCTGGCTGGGCCGGTTCCTGGACTATCTGAAGTCCCACGGCAGGATCGAAGACCTGGCCTTCATGTCGTTTGAGCATTATCCCTTTGCACCCTGCGAGGTGACTTGGGCGGACCTCTACCGCGAGCCGGAACTGGTGAGCCACATGCTGGATGTGTGGAGGAACGACGGATTGCCCGAAAACGTGCCGATGATCATCACGGAGAGCAATCTTTCCTGGGGCCTTAACCAGTCGTTTGTGGATATCTTTGGCGCACTCTGGCTTGCCGAGTACGTGGGCGCGTATCTCAGCGCGGGCGGGGACGGAGTCTACTACTTCCAGTTTTTCCCTTTGCCGATTGGCTGCGGATGCCACGGTTCAGGGACGTTTGGCCTGTTTGTCGCCGACAAGAACTTCGAGGTCAAGCAATATACGTCGCAATATTTCGCGGCCCGTCTCATTAACCTGGAATGGGTCAAACCCGGCGGCGAAATTCACCATTGTTTCCGGGTATCGACAGATATCCGGGACGCGGTGGGAAATGAAATGCTGGCTGCCTATGCCTTGCACCGGCCCGACGAAGAGTGGTCGCTGATGATCGTCAACCGCGACCAGGAAAACGCCCACGAGGTGCGGGTTGTGTTCGAAAACCATGCCGCCCATCAGGAACGCGCTTTCTCAGGCCCGGTCAGAATGGTGACTTTCGGCCGAGAGCAGTACCGTTGGCATTCGAACGGGAGCTATGGCCACGCGGATCCCGACGGACCGCCGGCAACGAGAACCCTGGAAGGCGGATCTGGAGCGTCTTTCACGATCCCAAAGGCTTCTCTTACGATTTTGCGTGGCAAAATCGAAGCTTGAACGAACCTCACTGTTTGATTTAACCGTAGCTTTTCGAATTTGGGATGTTCCCCGCGCATGATTTCGCCGGATAGTGCAGGCGATCGCCATGCTGTGCATGCGGTGCCGCGGAGGAAGAAGTTATAGCCACCAACAGCGCCGCCCGCGAGTTCTTCCCTCAGATGAAAGCGCCTACTGCCAGAAACGCACTGACCTAACTTACCGGTCGGTAACTGAAAATCAAGGCCAGCCGGACTAAGAATAACCCAGTCAATTGGCCCTACATATCGTTTTTTCTTCTTTGGAAACCACAATCTGTTGTGTTAGGATTACACGGGGAGGTTTCAATGAAGAGCGCGGGTCGGGCAAACCTCTATGTGCTGCCGCGGGCGGGCATCAGATTCAGCAATCGCACCTTCACGGAGCCGGTGCCGTTCGCTCTGGCAGTTCCGCCCGTTTCGTCCGGGATCTACGCGATCCTGGTGCCCGACGCCTTATGCAGGCCGCGGCCCTTCCGGTCAATTTATTTTGGAGAGTCCGGCAATTTCCTTGCTCGTGTCACGGAAAAGCACGAGCGTTATGAAGACTGGACAAGGGAAGCAGGCGGCGTTGCCAACACCTATGTAGCATTCTGTCCGACTCCCCTTCTGAAGCAAGAACAACGCCGCTGGGTTGAGAACGACCTGGTTGCCCGATACCGTCCCGTCTGCAACCTGAAAGGCAACCAGGCGCCTGTTGCCTACCAGTCGCTGCTCGGAATCGCGAAGTAAGCACGTCGCGCGAACCTGCGCCACGCGCGCTCCTCTCTCTGCGCCGACCTTGAAAACAAGAGCCGCAGGGCACAAGGGCGTGCGCTACAGTCCGATTCCGCTCACCTGCAGATCTTTAATCACCATCTGCAGCGAGGACATTCCCTGCCAGGTATTCTCATCGAGCGTAAAGGCGACGTCGATGGTGTCGCCGGGGCCCAGCAGCTTTGCCTGATCGCCCTTGCGCCAGCCGATGGCGTCCAGGTCGCACACACCGTTGCCGACTTTCAGTTTCAGATGTTTTT
>JAJYLL010000132.1 GCA_021787735.1 Acidobacteriota bacterium
CGAGAACGGCTGAAGGATGCCTACAGCCGGATGGGGCGGCCCTCGATCGACCCGGAGATTCTGCTGCGGATGCTGCTGGTGGGTTATCTGTACGGGATCACCAGCGAGCGGCGGCGGGGTGAGTTCAGAGAACCACAGAGGCTGTCTGATAGCATTTGGTTCTGCCGCGGGGGACATGGTCCCCGGTTCAGTTATCATCGCGAGGAACGCTATCGAGCATGTCAAGGCAAATCATGAGGGGTTTCTATTTGTCCCGCCGCAGGATCGAATAGATGTGTGGTGGAACCTGTCTACCGTTTCATGGAGAACAGAAGGCCAGCCTCGACACCTGACTTTAACGAAGCAATTGAAGACTTGTCAGAGTGGTTCCGCAGCCAGGCGCTGGCCAGGTGTATGCTTGGGCATTCCGGCGGCATCGACAACGCGATCAGGCCCCAGGCTCTGTTTGGGGTAAGGAGCTCGGGGAATGGTTAGCATTAGCGCGAGAAGCAAAGACCCTGTAGCGATGCCACAAAAACAGCCCCTCAGCCGACCAACGGATTCCCTGGCCGGTTCGCGTGGATTACGCGTGCTCAGCGCAACCTACACGAACACCCCAACGACCACCACATCGATGGCCAAAAAAGATCTAAGGCCTTGGTTTGGGGTGTCACCCGCCCGTATCGGCGACATGGAATGCATCACAAGGTTTTGAGATAAGCGATCACATTGCTGATGTCGGTCTTTGAGAGTTTGGAGGCGAAAGGTGGCATCGGCATTGGTTTCCCCTGCGCGTTTCCTTTTTCGATCTGCTCCTGGACGTTGGCCACGGTTACCGGCCGATGCGAGTAGGGAAGCTCCTTCATCTTAAAAAGCCCTTTAAGCCCCGGCCCGATCTTGGTCGTGGCTTGGGTCGGGAAGTGGCACAGCGAGCAGTTCTGATCGAACACTTTCTTACCCCCCTGTGCCGCGGGTGAGAGAGTTTCCTTTCCTTTGGCCCAGGTCACTGCCGCTACAGCCATTGTCAATCCGACAATAGACAACGCCCGTCTTGTTTTTCGCGCAAAATCTTGCATCAGTCCTCCTCGTTGTCTTACTGAAACTGTTTGACCTCGTCTGCTCCCGCAGCCCGTAACTCGCGTTCGAGTTCAGCGAATGCGCTTTCCGGCGGATCGACAACGCCGACCAGAATCTTGCCGTCGCTGACGGCGGGATCGTAAAGTTTTCCCTTTCGCCAGTCCGGGATACGTGCCGCTACCAAAAGGGAGATCAAAGTGGTCAGGATGGCGCCGAGCATCGTCAGTTCGTATACGATAACGCCGGTCGGCCACAGGGCAACGATTGGCATGTTGGCCGTGGGCAGCGGATAGGCCCGCTGGGTCAATAAGACCAGCAGATAGCCTGAGAACCCGCCAATTGATGCCCCCAACGCGGCGATCCAAGGCATCGGAGTCCTCTGTTTGCGCCAGCCGAGGTCGTATTCATCAAACGGCTCGGAGGAAGCCAAGTAAATGTTGCATTCCCCGAAGCCCAATTCCGACTCGCTCGATCGCAGGCGGTTCATGGCGATTTGCGCAGTGTCGGGATCCGGATAAAGACCGTAGATAGCTTTCATGATTTCATCCTTGTTATTTCCCCGGAGCCGCGAAGCCTGGCTCTGCCACAATACGCGAGGGTGTTGCCGGCTCCAAGGCGGGTTGCGGTGACGACCCGTCGTCCCGCATACCGAGCTTCAATTCCCAAATCGAAATAATCGGGACGAGCTTCGAGAAAATCATGTAGAGCAAGGCCATGGCAGCAAAAGTCCCGGCCGTGATTGTGATCTCGACCCAAGTCGGCCGGTATGAACCCCACGTGTATGGAAGATACTTGCGCTCGAGCGATGGCACGATGATCAGGAAACGCTCCAGCCACATGCCGATGACGACGGTGATGGATGCGATGACCGTGCCGGTGATGGTTCGGAAATGCTTGATCGAGAGAATAAAGAAAGGTACCAAGAGGTTGCAGAAGACCATAAACCAAAATAGGTGGGTGAACCGTCCCTGCGCCGAGGACCAATAAACGGCCATCTCCGGCGACTCGTTGCCGTACCAGACGGTCATCCGCTCAGCGACGATGAAGTAGCCCCATACAAGACTCATCAGCAGCAGAAGTTTGCCGAGCTTGTCGAAATGGAACGGGGTCAAATATTGCTCGAGATGGAAAGCTTTTCGCAGCACGGCCATCGCGATGATCAGCGCGGCGATGCCGCTGAAAATGGCGCCCGCCACAAAGTAAGGGCCGAACGCCGTCGAATGCCACATCGGGACCGGAGGCATGGCGAAATCCCAGGAGACGATGGTATGCACGGAGACGGCCACAGGGAGGATCACCACGGCCATAATTCGCATCGCCATCTCCAGCCGGTGCCATTGCCGGGGCGTTCCTTTCCAGCCCAAGGAAAGCACGTGATAGATCTTTTTGCGCCAGCCTCGGGCCTTGTCCCGCACCAGAGCGAAATCCGGAATAGTCGGCAGATACAAAAAAATGGTGCTGCCCGTCAGATAAGTCGTGATGGCGAAGGCGTCCCAGAGAAGCGGCGAATGGAAGTTCGGCCATATGCCTCGCTCGCTCGGATAGGGAAGGAGCCAAAAGAAGAGGTAAGGACGTCCGAGGTGAATGATGGGGAACGACGCCCCGATCAGCAACGCAAATACGGTAATGGCTTCTGCGCACCTTGTTACCGGCCGGCGCCAGCCCGCGTGCGTCAGGCGCAAAATCGCGGAAATCAGCGTGCCTGCGTGGCTGATGCCGATCCAGAAAACGAAGTCGGTAATGTAGAATCCCCAGAAGACCGGCCGGTTAAGCCCCGACACCCCGATCCCTGCATAAACCTGATAAATGAAGGCGGCAATCGCGGCGATGACGATAGCGCCTAGGATTCCCGCCGTCAGATAATACCGCCAGGAAGTGCGGGCAAGGGGGCGAAGAATTTCCTGATTCAATTGTTCGACCGATGGGGCCACCATTACGAAACACTCCTCAAGTAGATCACGTTGGGCTGCGCCCCAACTTCTCTAAGCAGTCTGGTTGCCCGGTTGGATCGGGCGAGCTGCGACACTTTGCTTTTCGGATCATCCAAGTCGCCAAAGACCATTGCGTTGGCCGGGCAAGACTGAACGCACGCGGGCTGGATTTCGCCGTCCGCGATCGGTTGCTTTGACTCCTGTGACCGGATTTCCACCTGCTTGATGCGCTGGATGCAGAATGTGCATTTCTCCATAATTCCGACCGACCGGACAGAAACGTCCGGATTGAGCTGGAGATCGAGAGGTTTGTCCCAAACTGGATTGAAGAAGTTGAACACCCGAGCGTTATATGGGCAGGCATTGCCGCAATAGCGCGTTCCAATACACCGGTTGTACACTTGGGCGTTTAAACCCTCGGGGTTGTGGTAGGTCGCATACACAGGGCAAACCGATTCACATGGAGCATCGCCGCACTGCTGGCAGAGCACGGGCTGGAATCTCAGGCGCACCTCGGGGAATTCGCCTTCCCAATACCGCTCCACTCGCATCCAGTGCATGGTTCGTCCGCGTGCCGCGCCGTCCCTTCCCACCGTGGCGAGATTGTTTTCAGCGTGGCAGGCGACGACGCAAGCCTCGCATCCCGTACATCGGTCGAGATCGATCACCATTCCCCATTGGCGCTTCATGCTCATTCCTTCCCTTGCGATCTTCCTTTAGGCCCGGTCTGCGCTGCTAACGGTGCTGGAATTGGCTTGGCCATTCACGCTCGCTGCCTGCATAGAGGATCAACTCGCCTTTCTTGCCGAGGCGCGTAATCTTCACTCGCGTCGCCGCCCAGGCCAGCGCGCCCGTTTCCGGCTCCGTTTGAGGTGCGAGAATTTTGAGCGGGTTCGCTCCGCGGTGGCTGGCATAACGGCCGTACTGTTCGTGCCCTTGACCGACGGGCATCGCCACCGCATCTGGAGCGATTCCAGGCGTCAGCAGCGCCGGCGCTTGCAGCTTGCCGTGCTGAGACGCCACTTCGATAAGGTCACCCTTCTGGATGCGCAGCCGGCTCGCCGTCTGTGGGTTAATCTCCACCCACGTGCCCCACATGGCCGTCGAGATCACGTCCGGCATTTCCTGCATCCAGGGCAGGTTGGCGTGCGTCCCGTCGCTGAATTGCTGCGAGGCGTACGGAAGGAAGAAAAAGGGGTACTCAGATGCGGCGCCGTCAAAAGCCGGCTCCACGATCTTGGTTGGGGAGGGTGGCCGGTTCAGCTCTCGCATAGCCGGCGAGCCCTTGGCTTCATTGCTCCACCAGCCGCCCTTTGTCTGGACAGCGGTCCAAAAGTCGTCATCCGTCTTTGCCGTGACTGATCCAGGATGGCTTCGTAGTTCCTCGAATGCCGCCTGAAGGACGCCGGCGTAAGTTTTCCAGGGCACGGCCCTCGCCATATCTCCGCCCAGCCGATGCGCTACATCCAGCAGCACATCCGGCATGGGCCTGGTGTGGTGAAGGGGTAACATCGCGGGCGATGCAAGGCTGACAACCGCTTCGGTAGTTCCCGATTCTGGTATGTTGTCCACCCACGATTCGAGATAAGAATGATCGGGCAGGATCAAGTCAGACAGGACACTCGTCTCATCGACAAAGCTCCCAAAACTGGCAATAAACGGAACCTTGGCGAGGGCTTCCTGCACTCGCCAAGCCGGCGGGCTAGCGAAGACCGGGTTCGCGTTGAATACGAGAAGTGTCTCAACCGCAGGTGAACCTTTCAGGATGCCTTCGCAAAGGGTGCGGACTGAGGCGCTATTCCTCGAAGTAGAAAGGCTCGGCATCGGCGGCCGAGGCGTGAAAAAGATTCCGCCGGGCTTTTCAACGCTGCCAAGTAAAGCGTTCAACGCATTGACGGCCAAGGCATTGCTGAAGCCGTTGGTGTGAGCAAGCGGCGCGCCGCCGATCACAGCCACTGCGGGGGAGTGTGCCGCACTTCCCCGCGCGAGACGCTGAATCCTGCCGCTTTCCACGCCCGTAATTCTTTCCACTTTCTCCGGCGTGTAATCCGGAAGACCCTCAGACCAGCCCTCAATGAGGGCTCCGGCGTTGCCGGCCGCCTGCGCGGGCCGCAGCCGCTCGCTGATCATTACGTGTGCCAGCCCCAGAGCGAGCCACCCTTCTGTTCCGGGCTTTGCATAAACCCATTCGTCGGCGTTTGCGCCAGTCTGTGACATATGAGGTTCGACCTGCACAAATTTGCCGCGCTGTTCTGTCCGCCCTTGACGCATCTCTCCATAACTGTGGTTCTGTGAGACGGGCGAGTTCCATGTTCCAAGAAAGTCCGCCCCGAACGAGATCACGTAGTTTGTGTTGGCCAAGTCAAATGATGGGAGTTGACGATGTCCAAAACTCAGCTCGTTGGCGCGCCGCAGAACCGTCTGTTCGAAGAATTCGAAATGGATCGCTGGAGGGGCTCCAAGCGCCGCAAGGAATTTTTCGATTAGTGCGCCGCGGTGGTCACGCAACGGCTGAGTCAGAAAAGCGACCGGCGAAGGACTCCCCGAAGAACCCGCCACCGGCAGGTGCGAGGCCAACTCTGCGATCGCATCATCCCAACTGATCGCCTGATATTCTCCCGATCCTCGTTGCCCGGAACGCTTGAGCGGAAAGCGAATCCGATCGGGATTGTAGGTCACCTGCAAACCGGCCTGGCCCCATGCGCAGAGCTTGCCGTGATTCACTGGATGTTCGGGATTCCCCTCAATCTTCTTCGCCAGCCCCATGCTGATAAGGCCCGGCTTACTCTTCCGGGTGACTTCCGCCTCGCCTTGCATCACCCGTACCCGGATGCCGCACCCAGCCCGGCATTGTGTACACACTCCCGGTTTCCAAACGGCAACGCCCGGGATCAAATCCTCTTCCGGAATAAAACGGATGAGGTGGTGCTCCGGCTTGCCGCAAGCATCGAGTGCGGCGGTTGTGCTGCCCACTGCCGAAATTTTCAAGAAGCTGCGACGATCCATAGGCCCTTTCGCTGCGATGTTCTCCCTAACTCGCAATCTCCCTGCGCTAGTAATGGCAAGTCATACAATCCGTTGGCGCTTTGTATTTCTTGTGACAGTTCAAGCAAAACCCCATGTCCAACCCTGCCTTGCGAACGGCTGTCGTCTCCTGCCGCATGTCGCCGTGGCACGCCGCACAATCGATTCCCGCCCGTATATGCGGCGAGTGGTAAAATTTAACGTGCGCCGATTGGTAAAACCAATTAACTCGGCGCCAGGGAATCTCTTCTCCTTCTTTCTGATAAGCAGCGACCTTCTTGATTTCAGGTTTGTCGGTCGCGATCACCTGGTGGCAGGTCATACAGAGCTGCACGTTCGGGATGGTGGCGTCCGGGCCTTCCGCTACGCCCTTGTGGCAGTCCGTGCACTGCATCCCATGTTCCAGATGCATTTTGTGCGTGAAAGCAATCGGCTGCTGCACGTGCGTCGGATAGACATCAAAATAATCCTTGAGCGTATCCGACATATTCGGATGGGCCGTGGTAAATTGACCCGATGTCACGTAAGAAGGATGGCCTGCCTGCTTCGCCTTATCCGATGAGCACGACGCAAGTGTTGCGATCACGACGGCAACAACCAGAACCACCCCTAGATTAGTCCGAACCTTTGATAACGCCATGGCGATCGGAGTTTCCCCTTATTCGTGTCGAAACGTGAAGTCCACCGTTGCCGCCTGATGCCAGTGCACGGTCACGGTCTTTTCCTGCGTGCCGGACGTGGCTGTCCAATCCTCAATGTTAGAAGTTCCCGGCGGAACGTTCTTGATGGTTAAAGTCCCATTTGGCCCGTCACATCGTACAAAGGGTTGGTCACAGCACCGACGTACGCCTTCATCCACGGATCCTCATCGCATTCCAGCGGGATCATGATCTCCGGCCGTGCAAACTTCTCGTAGAACGGTGCGGCGCCGGGCGGTTGCGATTTGTTCCACGGCCCGTTCCTTGCGTTTCTGTCCTGGCCCGACAAGGCTCCTAAGCCGTGACTTCTGCTTAACCAGCTTCTGATTCGAACCTACCGGTAGATGGCGAAGTTCGTCATATAGAGGAATCATCGCCTCAAAGAACGCTAAAGCCGCATGGAGACGCTCCCTGGTGTAACGATCAGCCGGGGTGCTTTCGGCCGCTTCCTTGTAACATTCGTGCAATACGGCCACCGTGGGATCAATCTCCCGCCGTTTACGCTCGTCCAGGATGCGGCGAAACATTTCGCATGGTTCCTTGAACGCCTCGTAGTACTGCCTCCGGTCCCCTCGATGATGAACAGGCCGAACCAGCCCCCAGCCCTCCAGCTCCCGAAGGCACGTGCTGATGTTGGATTTGGCAAAGGCGAGAGTTGCAGCGATGTCATCTGCGCTGAGCGGCTGGGGCGACAAATAGAATATTGCGTGGGCCTGCGCAACCGTCCGGTTCACACCCCACTTGATTCCCATTTCGCCCCAGCACTCCACGAATTTTTCCATTACCGGCGTCAGTTTCATCGCATTCAGACGGATCGCTCCGTCTTATTCAGTCATTTCAGAACATTCAAACAATTCGAACAATTCAGATTTTTAATACGAAGCAGCAGGCGGATGCTGTGACGCCCGTCACACGCCAAAGTGAGTTGGATCACAAGGCATCTCCGCATTACCCTTGCGCTAACTACCAGATCGTGAGCGAAAGTACTTGAGGAAAAAGGGGAATACTCCAAAACAAGGGTTCCCAGGAGGAACCTGAAACTGGAGGGCGGAGTCAGACAGACGAGCACGGACAAGAAAGAAGTGGCAGGTAGGCCCGGTGGACTTGGCGTCGGACCACTTTGAGATTTCTCGTGGGGAAGGCTCTTTTGATAAGACGCAAGAATGGTTTCCTGTGGTCTTGGTGGGGCGCGCCCCCGACAAGTCGTTCAACCTGGATTTTTTAGTGGACCGGAATGATCCAGGGAATTCAGAGATCCTTAAAGCCGTAAGGAAGGATCTGAATTTTTACATTATGGCGTTACATGAAAGGAATCCGTGGGCCTACATGAAGTACCACTGCGGCACCATGACCAACCTCTACGGTAATGTGCATTGGAATTTCGTACCGAACGAGTCGTCGAAAATGGGGCGTCCAAGGCCCGGTCCTAGCAGATGGGTGGCGAGATGAAAGGAGGGGGGACACTTCAACGGATACGGCCGACCGGCCCTCCAGGCCAGTTCGCCACGCCTCGAGTTGTCCACGATGTTGTCTGGTCTGAAAAATGTGGCCCGGGATGCCACCAAGTTGCTGGCCCCGAAGTAAGCCGCAAACGGCGTGTCTTCCTCAGCATGAATAGTTGCGCGCGTGGTGTTGAGCTGCTCCCCGTTTTAGGTCCAATCATAATGTGAGTTCCGAGGAATTCGTTAAATTTCCTGGAGGGAGGACGACGGGCGTGGGGGGAGACGCCCGTCGAGCCGCGATCTGGGCCGCAAACTCTTCCGGTGTCCGATACCCCAGCGCACTATGCGGGCGTCGCTGGTTGTAGTCCTGCCTCCAGTCTTCGATCTTCTGTCTTGCTTCCTTCAGATCTGCGAACCAATGTTCGTTCAGGCATTCATCCCGAAACTTTCCGTTGAAGCTCTCTACGTAGGCATTCTGCTCGGGCTTCCCCGGATCGATGAAATGCAGTTTGACTCCCCGCTGGTAGGCCCAGCGATCCAAGGCCTGGCTGGTGAACTCCGGCCCGTGGTCGACCACGATCACCGGCGGCCCGCCGCGCTGCCAGCACAACTCTTCCAGCACCCGCGCCACCCGTTCGCCACTTAGCGAAGTGTCTACTTCGATCCGCAAGCACTCCCGCGTGTAGTCATCCACCACATTCAAGGTTCGAAAGCGTCGCCCCATGGCCAGGCTGTCCGTCATGAAATCCATCGACCACCGTTCATTCGGGCCGTCGGGTAAGGCCAGCGGAAGCCGCTGCTGGCTCACCCTGCGCTTCCTCGGCCGCTTGCCCACCTGCAAGTGCTCCTGTCGGTAGACCCGGTAAACCCGCTTCCAGTTCACCGTCCAGCCTTCCCGCCGTAGCAGCACTGCCAGCCTCCGATACCCAAACCGTCGTCGCTCCGCCGCCAGTTCCCTCAATCGTTCGCGCAAGGCTCTTTCTTCTCCTCGCCGCGGCTGGTAGCGGCAACTCGATCGGCTCAATCCCAGCAGCCGACAGGCTCGCCGTTCGCTCCTCCGGTAAACTCCCTTCATCACGCCCACTGCTTCCCGGCCCGCTGTGGGCGTCAGAACTTTTTTGCCAGCACCCCTTTGAGCGCCTGGATATCCAGGGCTTGCTCGGCCACCATCTGCTTGAGCCGCCGGTTCTCCTCCTCCAGTTGCCGCAGTCGCCGCGCTTCACTCACCTCCAGACCCCCGCACTTCGACTTCCAGCGGTAGTAGGTCTGCTCACAGATCCCGTGCTTGCGGCACAGTTCTGCCACTGCCATCCCAGCTTCCGCTTCTTTCAACACCCCAATAATCTGCTCCTCCGTGAATCGCTTCTTCCGCATGGGGGCTGGCGCAGATGCTCGGTTTGTAGCATCTGCGGTCTCGCGAAGCGAGAGTCTCTTGCTTGAATTCATTTCAACCGATGCTTTGCAATGATCGATGTGTACTTCAAAGAACAATACCTTCAGCTTGACCACGTCCGCTGGCCGCAATCGCACTGCAGTTGCAGCATTGCGCCGTCCTCCATCACTGATATGCCGCATGTATTCTGAGATTGCGCTGTTGAGGTTGTTGACGATGTGAAAGGTCCCGCACCGGATGCGCTTGTTGGTGACCCCGGCAAACCATCGCTCCGCCAAGTTCAGCCACGGGAACCCGTGGGAGCAAAGTAAAGGAGGTAGCGCAGAGTCTCGTATCTCAGAGACCCTGCGCAAGCCGCTCAGCATTGCTGACCGCAGGCATCAAGAATCAATGTCTGCGCCAGCCTCGGTCGTTTTGTTTTAATTGAGGTAGCTCAAGCCTTCTTCATCAAGCGTGTGATCCAGACCAGGATCACCGCTCCAACGAAAGCCACAATGATTGATCCGACAATTCCGCCCCCAGTCCAAAGTCCCAACGTTCTGAAAATCCATCCGCCGAGGACAGCTCCAAGTATGCCAAGGACAATGTCGACAACAATCCCGTATCCTCCACCTTTCATCACCTTTCCAGCAAGCCAACCTGCAATCAGCCCAACCACAATCCACTCAATAAAGCCCATGGTTGTCGCCTCCTTCAATTTGACTAAGGATAAACTCCCGACGTGGTAGCTCCACCTTAGAACGGTTACTGACGAATGTCAAAGTGGTGTGCTCATCCAGCGAATTCGCGGGATATGGGGTTCTTTGTTGGAGATAAGCGGTGTTTATAAGAAGCCGGGCTGAAGCCCGGCGCCACGACCACGGTGGGCTGCGCATACGTTCCGCTGTTTAGAATGTATGCGCCAGCAGGGAATTCCTGCAACGCCCATTGATGCTGGAAAGAAGGGCCGCATACATCGCAAGGATCGTGAGGTGTGCGCCACCCGCGAAGTGCCACAACTTACGTCACGGGCTATTGCCCTTCGCCCCTCTGGGGCTTGCGGACCGGGTTCCGCATACGAACCAGCCATTTTGAGGGTCGTTGTTTTCGCTTGCACGGCGCCACGCGAGGCCGCATATTAGCACAAGTGGGGCAGGGAAGATTTGGTCAGGTCTGGCGGTTTATTTCAGGGTAGGGTTGCACTGCTACCGAATCGCATACATCGCAAAGGCGGCGACTTATTCGCGACCCGAGTGATCTATGCGTCAGGCGAGGTTCAGTGTTGCGCCGAACCGGGCAATCGATCCGAAGCGCAGTGCGAATCCGACGGAATTCTATTTGTGAGAAAAATCCGATGAGATGAGAGGAGAGCTATGAAAAGAGTATCTATTGCCTTCATGATGTTTGTATTGGCGATGGCCTGCACGGCTGTTTTTGCTCAGCAGCCTCCGGCTGGAGGGGCGATGCACATGCACATGCGAGGTCCGGGAACTCCACCGGCCACTGGCCCCATGCTGAAAATTGCGGATGAGCTTGCGGACGCAATCAATAAACAGGACG
>JAJYLL010000133.1 GCA_021787735.1 Acidobacteriota bacterium
GTCGATCAGTTGTGCGGTGATGCGCACCCGGTTGCCGGAACGGAAAACCGAGCCTTCCACGATGGCGTCGGCGCCCAGTTCGCGGCCGATCTGCGGAAGGGTCTCGGACGATTGCTTGTAGTGCATCACGGATGTGCGGGAAATCACCCGCAGGGCGCTCATCTGGCCAAGGTCGGTAATCAGCTCATCGGTCATCCCATCGGCAAAGTACTCCTGGTTCTTATCGCCGGAAAGGTTCTGCAGCGGCAGGACAGCCAGTGAGCGGATGGGCCTGGTAGAGAGCGTGGCAGCCGAAGAGCGAAATTGCCTGCGGGCCACCCTATATCCCAGAAAAGTGACCACAAGGGCGAGCACCCCCAACAAAAGAATCGTGCCGGGTGTCTTCCAGCGGCTGCTCCGTAAATTGCGAGTCGCAAATGGTTCAGGCGGGAGCGTCGATGCCGCCGGAGACTGGGCCCGCTCCGTAGGCACGTCGATACTGGAAATCGGGGCGATAAACCGATAGCCGCGCCTGGGCAGCGTTTCAATGTAACGGGGCGTGATGCTGTCATCGCGTAAGGCATCGCGCAGCTTGCTGATGGCCTTGTTCAGCCCGTGCTCGAAGTCCACGAAGGTGTCGGCGGGCCAGAGCTTCGAACGCAATTCCTCGCGAGTCACCAGTTCGCCTGGCCGCGCCAGCAGCATGGCCAGCACCTGAAACGGTTGTTCCTGAAGCCTGACCCGCCGGCCTTGCCTGCTCAGTTCACCCGTACACAGGTTGGCCTCAAAGATCCCGAATCGGATGACTTCTTGCGTGCTATTAGACTGATTCACAGAGGAACTCCACCGGTTGGTGTTAAGTGTAGCACTCCATTTTCCAGAATCAATACCAAATCCTTCAGGGGACATCTTCTTGTAAATAACTTGTTCAGCCTTACCTACGTGGGGATAAAGATTTCGCCTTGCGAGGACTTGCCGTCCATTGAAGGCCCTCCACCAGAGCGACATATTTCTCTCACGCGAGGGCTGGTGGTTGGAAGACGCCAAGCTTCCGCGAATCTGAAAAGAGGTAGTGGGGTCCTGTCCATGTCGAGCGGCCATCAACCGAGTTGATCTAGCCGAGTTGCTGGGGAGATCCCACGCCTCCCGAAGAGGAGGACGCAATGAAAAAGATGTTCGGAACTTTGAAAGTGATGAAAACGATTCGAAGCTTAACGATTCTGGCAGGGCTTTCGGTGATGGTCTTCGTGCTGGGCGCGGCCGGGGCAAGAGGCCAAGTTATTACAATGCCGAGATTTGCCGGCTCTTTCACACTTCCCCTTGACGCCGTGTGGGATCAGATGACCCTGCCGGCCGGGGAATATCGTGTGTACTACGGGTACTCAGACCACGGAGGAGCCACGCTTGTAAACATAGTCGGCAAGGGGAAAGGGAGTGCGCGCGGTACGCTCATTGCCAAAGTGCTGAAGGATGTGTCGGCAGCGAAAAACTCCCTTGTTTGTGTCCGCCACGGAGACACTCTTATTGTTCGTTCGCTTGAAATGCCCGAGATTGGCGAGTCTGTTGAGTTCCCGCTTCCATTCGGAGCAAAACTCATGGCAACTAATTGGAAGCACAAAGGGAACACTGAGTTGGCGGAAGGGCCCATGCTGATCCAGCGTATCCCCGTTACACGTGCCACTGAATAGCACACCGATTGAATTTCTCAAACGCGATAGACAAGCCCTCTCCAAGGACATTTCCGCGGAGGGGGCTTGTTCTATTTACCTGACCAAAGCCTGTGCGTCCGAAGCCGAGCTTATCGGGCACACGATAATGAGAAATGACGTTGTTTGGCACTTGCAGCGCCCCCGACCGTCGTGCCCCAGCGATATGGAGCACGGCTCGGTAAGTCAACGCCGGATTTGCCGCCCCTGCTTGTGCAATTCGCCTGTGCTCGGGTCCACTTCAGAGACCTCGAACTGGATGACTCCTTGCTGGCTATATACTTGTTCCACTGCAGGATGACCACCTTGCCACTAAGTCTAGCACCCATTTTCGCAGAATCAATATCAAACCTTTAAGGGGACGACTTTCTATAACCAGATGGTTCAGCGCCACTTAGCAGGGGACATTCAGACCTCGTCGCGAGGACTTACCGTCCATTGAAGGCCCTCCGCCAGAGCGACATATTTCTCTCACGCGAGGGCCGGCGGTTGGAAGACGCCAAGCTTCCGCGAATCTGAAAAGAGGTAGTGGGGTCCTGTCCATTTCGAGCAGCCATCACCCGAGTTGATCTAGCCGAGTCGCTGAGGAAATCCCACGCCTCCCGAAGAGGAGGATGCAATGAAAAAGATGTTCGGAACCTTGAAAGTCGTGCTTGGAATAGCTGTAATCGCGGGATTTATCACAGCATTTGTGGTTCCGCTGACATACTGCGGCGGAGTAGGCAACACACATGCGGCGGCGGATCCCCCCGGCCAGGAGCCCATCGTGGGTTTCTGGAAGACCACCTTTACAGCCGAAGGCAATGGTTCACAAGGTCCACCCGACGGTACCGTGATCGATTGGGGATTTCAGCAATGGCACAGCGACGGAACAGAAATCCACAATACAGCCGTGCGGCCGCCAGCGTCCGGGGACTTCTGCCTCGGAACGTGGGAGATAGCCGGGCCTTTGCAATACAAGCTCAATCATTTCTCGACCGCTTGGACCCCCGACGGCAGTGCTTTCTTGGGGGTCGCGAACATCCACGAAAGCATAACCGTGAGCCATGACCACAACAGCTTCACCGGAACCTTTACGATTGATCAATACAACACGGGAGGCAATTTGCTGGCGCATATCACCGGCAACGTTCAGGGCACGAGAATTACCGGGATTACTACTATCAATGACGTACTCTGAGACGGGACTCGCATGGGGGGCAGGCTTCGCGGCAGGCGGAGACATTAGGCTGCCCCCTACTTCACGCGGCCGCACCGATGATGCCTTACTGGCCCATACCTGCTTTGGGAAGGCTCCCAATTGCACGTGCAGTTTCTGGCGCCGGGGACTAAGTTGTTACTCGGAATGCGGCGCGAGTAACTTACAGGCCTGTTGGGCAGAGGCAGGAATTATGGCTTGGCTGCCGCGGTCGATGTGGCGGATGACGCCTTGCGGGTCAATTACAAAAGTGGTGCGGCGGGCGACACGCAAAAAGCTGAGCACACCGTATTGGCGGGAAACCTTCTTTCCCGTGTCGCACAGCAGGGGAAACGTGAGTCCCAGTTTCTGCGCAAAGGTGCGGTTGGCTTTGGGCTTGTTGACGCTGATGCCCAGAACCTGGGCGCCCGTCTTTTCGAATCCGGCAAGACCATCCTGGTATGCCTTGAGCTCCTGCGCTCAGCCCGGAGTGTTGGCATAAACGTAGAAAGCCAGGACAACACTGCGCCTGCCCCGGAAATCGCTGAGCCGAACCAGCCGTCCCGTGTGGTCGGGCAATTCAAAATCCGGCGCCGCGTCTTCGATGTTCAGTGTCATCCCGGCCTTCCTCAATGAACCACGCCACCTTCGGCCGGGCTACTTTTTCTTTTCCGCCTCGCGGTGCGCCATCAGACTGCAGGCCTCGTGGGCGCCGGTGGGATCCAGCGCTTCACGGTCCTTGTCAATGTGCGTGATGACGCCCTCTTTATTCACCACAAAGGTGGTGCGGTTGGCAAAGCCGTGCTGCGTGTTGAGGATTCCGTATTCCCTGGAAACCGTGCGGTTGAAATCGCTGAGCAGCGGGAAGGTCACGCCGATCTGCTTGGCAAAGGCATTGTTGGCCGGCGAACTGTCCACGCTGATGCCCAGTACCTGAGTATTCGTTTCTTTGAATTTGGCGAGATCAGACTGATACGCCTTGAGTTCCTGCGTTCAACCCCCTGTGAACGCCAGAACGTAGAAGGCCAGCACCACGTTTTCCTTGCCCCGGAACTGGCTCAGGCTGTACGGCTTGCCGTTCTGGTCGGGCAGGGTAAAGTCCGGCGCCTTGTCACCTACCTTCAGCGTGGCGGGCTCCGGAGCACTCGCCGTGGTTTTGGCTTCCGCCTTGCCAGCCGGAGTCGCCCTCTCGGCCGAAGAACATTCGCTCAATAAAGGAACCACCAGCGCCAGAACCAGCAACGCGGCGGCTGCCTTGAAATTCCGCTTCATCGCTTACCTCCCCAGGCCCCAGATTGACTTGCAATGATGACAGGGAGTCTATCACGAAATGTTCGCAGGCGCATTCGTCCTTCATTCAAGCAGCGGCCGTCCTATCCGGGGTGCCTATTACGGAGAGGGCCACTTGCCGCTTCAATTTCCAACGGCCGCTCTTACCTGGATAATAATCCGAAGCGCCGCCGATTTTCCGCCGCGTCCATGCTTGGCAAGGCGCATGTAACGCGGGGTGCCAACCCTGATTCATCTAACAATTGGCAGACCGGAGGATGCCGATGACTACGTATTTGCGCAATAAGATTTCAAAATTAACTTGTTAAGTTAATGAAAACGCTAAAAATAAAAATACTTGACAACATAGCACTAAGGTTTTATTATTCTATCTGACTAATATATTTAGGACAGACTAGGAGGTCAGTTGCAATGTCGATTACACGATGGGAACCATTTCGAGACCTGGTTGTAACCCAGGACCGTTTTAACCAGCTTTTCAACGACACATTTGCACGCGCTTATGGCGATCAGCAGGAACCGGCGCAGCATGCCTGGGTTCCGCCGGTGGACATTTACGAAACCGGTGACAGCCTGGTGCTGAAGGCGGAACTGCCCGGAATCAATCCGGACGACGTCGAAATTCGCGTGGAAGACAACACTCTCTATCTCAAGGGCGAGCGCAAATTCGAGAAGGAGGTTAAAGAAGCGGGCCTCCACCGCGTTGAACGCTCGTATGGAACATTCATGCGAAGCTTTTCGCTTCCCAACACGATTGACTCGGACAAAGTCAAGGCGGAATACGAGAACGGCATTCTGACGCTGACCATGCCCAAGCGTGAGGAAGCGAAACCCAGGACGATCAAGATCAACGTTCCAAAGGCTTAAGGCCCGCACGCCGCCGGCAAAGGGACTTCGCCGGGCCGTGGCGGGCAGCGGAATTCAACAGGGAATCAAAAGCAAACTGAAGGAGGTATGAAGACGATGCCAATTGTACGATGGGAACCTTTTCGTGATCTGGTAACAACCCAGGACCGCCTGAACCGGCTTTTCAATGAGACCATGGGGCGGTTCGTGGGAGGCGAGGGGATTCGATCGGTCGCGTGGGTGCCTCCGGTCGATATCTACGAGACCGAGCAGAACATTGTGCTGAAGGCGGAGTTGCCCGGGATCGATCCCAAAGATGTTGAAGCAACTGTGCACGAAGGCACGCTTTATCTGAAGGGCGAGCGGAAGTACGAACACGAAGTGAAGGAAGAGAGCTACCACCACGTGGAGCGCGCTTACGGCAGCTTTGCGCGGAGCTTTGAACTGCCTGCCTCCGTTGATGCGGACAAGGTACAGGCGGAGTTCAAAGACGGCATCCTGACGCTGGCCATGCCCAAGAAGGAAGAGGCGAAAGCGAAGAGAATCAAGATCAGCGCCGCAAAATAACCGCGGCTTGCTGCAAGCCTCCGCGGCTCTCTGCCGGCCGCCCGAAAGCCGCTGGCAAGATTTATTCCGGGTTGGTGGGCATGCGCCGGCCAACCCGGTTTTCTTTCAGGGGGTGTGGAGAAAGCCACGGGCATGTCATGCTGAGCGGAGCGAAGCACCCCTGTATTTGGAGAATGGGATTTTTGGCGGGACACTTCGTCGGGCTTTCAGAGATGACAGCTACAGGGGTTACCAAACCAATTGGTAAGAAAAGAGATCAACATGACCACTCGATTTGACAAATTCACCATCAAGGCCCAGGAAGCGTTGCAGGGCACGCAGGATGTTGCGGGGCGTTCCGGCAACCAGCAACTGGAGCCGGTCCATCTGCTACAGGCTTTGCTCGAGCAGTCGGAAGGCATTGTTCCGGCCATTCTCGAACGGCTGGGCGTGACGCCTTCGGCCGTCGGCCAGGAAGTGGAGAAAGCCATCGAGCGCCTGCCCAAGGTGGGCGGCACGGCAGACCATTTTCTTTCCCCCGCGCTCAAGGAAGTGCTGGATCAGGCGGCGAAGGAGACCGAGCAGTTCAAGGACGAGTATGTCTCCACCGAACACCTGTTGCTGGCGCTGGCCCGGAAGAAGGGCGACGCCGCAGGCGCAATCCTGAACCGCCTGGGCGTGACGCATGACGCCATCCTGAAAGCGCTGGTGGCCATTCGCGGCTCGCAGCGCGTCACTGACCAGAATCCCGAGGCGAAGTACCAGGCGCTGGAGCGCTACGCCCGCGACCTGACGGAACTGGCGCGGCGCGGCAAGCTCGATCCCGTGATTGGCCGCGACGACGAAATCCGGCGTGTGATCCAGGTGCTCTCGCGGCGCACCAAGAACAATCCGGTGCTGATTGGCGAGCCGGGCGTGGGCAAGACGGCCATTGTTGAAGGCATCGCGCAGCGCATCATTGCGGGCGACGTGCCGGAATCGCTGAAGTCGAAGCGCATCGTGGCGCTCGACCTGGGCTCGATGATTGCCGGATCAAAATATCGCGGCGAGTTTGAAGATCGCCTGAAGGCCGTGCTGAAGGAAATCGAAGAATCCAACGGCCAGGTCGTGCTCTTTATCGACGAACTGCACACGCTGGTGGGCGCGGGCGCGGCCGAAGGCGCGATTGACGCTTCCAACATGCTGAAGCCTGCGCTGGCGCGCGGCGAGTTGCGCTGCATCGGCGCCACCACGCTGAATGAATACAAAAAGTACATTGAAAAAGACGCGGCGCTCGAGCGGCGATTCCAGCCGGTGGTGGTGGGCCAGCCGAGCGTTGAAGACACCATCGCCATTCTGCGCGGACTGAAGGAGCGCTATGAAGTGCATCACGGCGTGCGCATCAAGGACTCGGCGATTGTGGCCGCGGCCGTGCTTTCAAACCGCTACATCACCGACCGCTTTTTGCCCGACAAGGCCATCGACCTGATTGACGAAGCGGCTTCCAGCCTGCGCATTGAGATCGACTCGATGCCGTCGGAGATCGACCAGATCGAGCGGCGCATCACGCAACTGGAAATCGAAAAGCAGGCGCTGAAGAAAGAAGAAGATTCCGCCTCGCGCGAGCGACTGCAGAAGCTGGAGGCGGAGCTGGCGCACCTGCGCGAGCAGTCGGACGCCCTCAAACTGCGCTGGAAGGCGGAGAAGGAAATCATCACGCGCATCCGCCAGTTGAAGTCGGAAATCGAGCAGGCCAAGGTTGAAGAGCAGCGCGTCACGCGTGAAGGTGACTTGAACAAGGCCGCGGAAATTCGCTACGGGCAGCTCGTTACGCTTGAAAAGCAGCTTGCCGCCGCCAACGCCGAGCTTGAAGGCAAGGAAAAAGGCGGCCGCATGCTGAAGGAAGAAGTGGACGAGGAGGACGTGGCGCGCGTGGTTTCAAAGTGGACGGGCATCCCTGTCTCAAAAATGCTGGAAGGCGAAGTGGCCAAGCTGGTCAGCATGGAAGAACGCCTGCGCCTGCGCGTGGTGGGCCAGGAAGAGGCGCTCAAACTGGTGGCCAACGCCGTGCGCCGCAGTCGCGCGGGGCTTGCCGACCCCAACCGGCCCATCGGCAGCTTCATTTTCCTCGGCCCCACGGGCGTGGGCAAGACGGAGCTGGCGCGGGCGCTCGCCGAATTCCTGTTTGACGACGAAAAGGCCATGCTCCGTATCGACATGTCGGAGTATATGGAAAAGCACGCCGTGGCGCGGCTGATCGGCGCGCCTCCGGGCTACGTGGGATACGAAGAGGGCGGCCAGCTCACCGAGCAGGTGCGGCGGCGTCCCTATTCCGTGCTGTTGTTTGACGAAATCGAAAAGGCGCACGCCGACGTCTTCAACATCTTTTTGCAGATTCTCGACGAGGGCCGGCTGACCGACGGCAAGGGCCGCACCGTGGACTTCAAGAACGCGGTCATCATCATGACCAGCAACATCGGCAGCCACATGATTCATGAAGCGATGAACGGGTCGCGCGGCGGCGATCCCGGCAAGCTCTCAGAAGACCTGAAGAAGCGCATCCGGGCCACGCTGCTGGAAAACTTCCGGCCGGAGTTCCTGAACCGCGTGGATGAGGTCGTCATCTTCAACCCGCTCGGCAAGGAACAGATCACCAGGATCATCGACCTGCAGCTCAATCATCTGCGCGGGCTGCTGGCTGACCGCAAGATCACCATTGATCTGACGCCTGCGGCACGCGATCTGCTGTTCGAACAGGGCTACGATCCGCAGTTCGGAGCGCGGCCGCTCAAGCGCGCCATCCAGCGCCTGATCCAGGACCCTCTGGCGCTCAAGATCCTGGAAGGCGACGTGAAGGCCGGCGAAACCGTCAAAGTGGACGCCGACCTGAAAAAGGATGTGATGACCTTTGCCCCCGCAAAGGCGAAGGCTGCGCGGGGATGAAGGTGCGTCGTTGCCTACAGGGTGGCTACCGGTTCTTTCATACTATTTCGCTTGCTAACACTGGCTTAACTCTGGCGTACGAGGTGATTGTGTTCCTCAGTTCATGACTTTCCGATAGGCTCATTTGGCTCTTTGGGACAAATACAAACGTGTTGTTCGCCTTTCCGAAAACAAAAACCCTGGGTGCTTCGTAGATTTCAGAAAACTCTCCCCAGAAATGCCGAGCCTCAAAGCTTTGGCCACGCAAGTGGATTCCCTCCTGATCGATGGTAGCAGTGACGTCGTCTCTCCAAAGCGGCGTCCGTTTGAATTGTCGATGCCAGCGCCACCGGGTCATAAGAACACCTAACCCAATCGTAGCCAAAGCAAATAAAGTAACAATCGCACTCCTCATCCACGCGTCGGGATGGACCGCGACAATAGCGACCGCTATTAGCAGGATAACAATTGGATACCAAAAACCCCGAATTATTGGCCATGGATGGTGTCGGAGCCAAGTCACTTGAGCTACCACAAAATCAGATTCGTCCCAGTGAAAATGAATCGTCATTCTCACCTCCTTGGCGTGGGATTATAAGCTACGGCAGGGAGAACTGTAAACACGCGGACGGTACTTACACTCACCTTTTGGCGTCTGCGTTCTCGCTAATCGAGAGGTTCTGCCAACTCTGTTGCGGAGTTTCGCTGGCCAGTTCGGGCCGCACTCGCGCGTAGGTCTTGATGGCGGTTTTGAGGTCGACAAGCTGGGCGTAACTCATATCCCGCTTTGGAAGGAAGACAAAGGATTGGTTCGCTGTTTCCAAAATGATAACTCCCTCGGCCTCGTAGATCTGCGAGCATTCCCCCCAGGAGCGGTGAAGGTTAATGCTCTGGCTGCGCAGATTGACTCCATGCTGGTCAACCCTGGCGGTGACTTCATCGCGCCACAGCGGCGTGCGCTTAAAATGCCGGTGCCATCGCCAGCGAGTCATGAAAGCGCTGAACCCAAAGAGGACCAAAGCCAGGGCGATGCCCACCAGGCCTTTGATCCCCACTTCAGGTTTGAGCACTACCACTGCGATCGAAAGGACCGCCACGGCGACCGGGAACCAATAGCCTCGCAAATGGGCCCAGGGATGGCGCCGCAGCCAGACCTTCTGCGCGGAAACGTAATCGGCTTCGCGCCAGTGAAATTGAGCAGTCATCTCTACCCCCTTGTTTACCCTCTTGCCAAGGGATTATAGCCTAAGTTAACGGCAGGTGCAATCGGGCAGGCGTAGCATGCATTCGCACAGGAAAGAGGGCGACCGCGCCAGCAGTTGGCCGCGGTTGTTACCGCGTCTTCCACTTGGAAGCGAGCAGGGCGAGTTTATCTTCGACTGCGGCTTCGGGCTTGGGTTGCGGCTTGGGCGTTCGGCGGGGCGCGGGCTCCTGCAGGGCCTTGATGGAAAGCGCGATGCGTTTGGTTTTTGGATCGGCGCTCAGAACTTTCACTTTCACGATCTGGCCCGCCTTCACAACGTCTGAGGCGTCCTTCACGTAGCGATTGGCAAGTTCGCTGATGTGGACCAGGCCATCCTGGTGGACGCCGATGTCCACAAAGGCCCCGAATTTCGTCACATTGGTCACCACGCCTTCCAGCACCATGCCGGGCTCGACATCGTTGAGTTCGCGAACCTGTTCGTTGAAGCTGGGCGCCACAAACTGGTCGCGCGGGTCGCGGCCCGGCCGGCGCAGCTCATCCAGAATGTCATTCAGCGTGTAGGTGCCGGCCTGCAGGCGGTTGCGGTCCACCTTTTCCAGCAGCGCCGGGTTGGTAATCAGCTCCCCGATGGGGACGCCGAGCGTTTGCGCGATCTGCTCCACAATCTGGTACGACTCCGGGTGGACGGCGGTCATGTCCAGGATGTTTTCGCCGTCGCGAATGCGCAGGAACCCGGCCGCCTGCTCAAATGTTTTCGGTCCGATCCCCGGAACTTTGTGCAACTGCGTGCGCGAACGGAAGCGCCCGTTCTCGTTGCGGAACGTCACGATGCTTTGCGCGGTCCGCTCCGTGATGCCGGCAACGTAGCGCAACAGCGTCCACGACGCCGTGTTCAGATCAACTCCAACGCGGTTCACGCAGCTTTCAATCACGCTGCCGAGCGACGCCTGAAGCTGGCGCTGGTCAACGTCGTGCTGATACTGGCCCACTCCAATCGACTTGGGGTCAACCTTCACGAGTTCCGAGAGCGGGTCCTGCAGGCGGCGCGCGATGGAGATGGCCCCGCGCACGGTGAGGTCGAGGTCCGGAAACTCCTGCCGCGCCACCTCTGAGGGCGAGTAAACGCTGGCCCCGGATTCGCTGACCGTCACGGAAAAAATGCTGTCCAGTTTTCTCTCGCGTAGAAAATCCCGGACAAAGGCGTCCGTCTCGCGTGAGGCCGTTCCGTTGCCGATGGCGATGGCGCGCACCTGATGTTTCCGCAGCAGAGCTTCGAGCGTCTGCGCG
>JAJYLL010000023.1 GCA_021787735.1 Acidobacteriota bacterium
TGGCAGGAGCAACATACGTTCTCGATAAGACTTACAAGATCACCAGCGCCAGCGGCGTGACGCAATATCGCGCCGTGGTGCCGGGCACCAACGACGGTGATTGCCAGTTGCCCACGGGAGCCAACCAGCTTGCGTGGGGCATCACCCAGGAAGACCAGCCCACCCAGAATGAAAACGTGGTGGTGCGCAAGTACGGCATCTCACGCGCCTACGCCGCCAGCACCATTAGCAAGGGCCAGTACGTTGAAGTCGCCGACGCAACCGGCGCGTTGCAGGTGGCCGACCTCACCACCGTTCCGGCCTCGGCAACGCTGCACAACATTCTGGGCGTTGCGGAGAGCTCGGCCAATGCCGGCGAAGTGCTGTTCGTCTTTCTCTCGCCCGGCCCCGTTGTTGTGCCAGTAAGTTAATTGATCCATTGACCCATTGGCGGATTGAATCATTAGATCAATCAGTCAATCAATGGGCCAATCTTCCTGCGGGTCAGGCCCTGGCGGTCAGCAGCCGGGGTACTACGCTCCGCTTTGAGTCGAGCGACCTGCTGACAGGTCTCCGCGTAACGGCTGTCAGCCGTCAGCGATCAGCAGCCAGCGAATTGGCCGTCGGAAATAACCCTGCCGCCTTTCGCTGAGGGCTGAAAGCTGAACGCTGGCAGCCAATCAACCCGCGCGCGGAGCGCCAGCTCAGAGTGGACTTGGAGAATTGCCATGCCAGACGTTTCGATGGTCCATGTTGATCAGGCTTTGACCAACGTTTCCATCGCATATCATAACGCGCAGTTCATCGCGGACCAGGTGTTCCAGCCGATTCCGGTGAGCAAGCAGTCCAACAAGTATTTCATCTACTCCAAGGACCGCTTCCGCATCATGGATGACGCTCGCCGGCCTGGCGCCCGCGCGAATGAAATCAACTGGACGCTTTCCACCGACACCTACTTTGCCGAAGGACACGCGCTGGCCCAAGCGATTCCGGACGAATTGCGCGCCAACGCTGACCAGGCCATTGATGTGGACGTGGACACCACGGAAACCCTGACCGATCTCATCTACCTGCAGCGCGAGATCCAGGTCTCTTCCGTGGCGACGGACCCGACGGTGGTGACGCAGACCGCCGCGCTTTCCGGCACCAGCCAGTGGTCGGACTTCAGCAACTCCGATCCCATCGCCGCGATTGAGACACAGAAAGCCACCATTCAACAGCAGATCGGGCAGCCCCCGAACGCGCTGGTGGTGGGCTATCCGGTGTTTCTGCAACTGCGGCAGCACCCCGTGATTGTTGACCGCTTCAAGTACACCCAGGTTGGAATCCTCCAGCCCGACCACCTGAAGGCGGTCTTCAACGTGGATTACTTCCTGATCGGCGGAGCCATCAAGAACATCGCCAAAGAAGGCGACGCCGACAACTTCCAGTACATCTGGGGCAAGAACGCTCTGCTGTTCTACAAGCCCCCCACGCCCGGCCGCCGCACCGTTTCGCTGGGATACCAGTTCAGCTGGCTCTTCGGCGCCAACACGGACGGCTTCCTGGTCAAGCGCTACCGCGACGAGTCGCGTACGGCGGATGTGGTGGAAGTCCAGCTCTACTACGACGCCAAAGTCGTGGCGTCCAACGCCGCGTACCTCTGGACGTCGGCGGTCGCATAACACCCTGTGTAGCGCAGACCTCGCTGGTCGAGGTCTGCGGCTCTTAACCATAAAAGCCGCAGACTTTCTGAAGGGCGAAAGTCTGCGCTACCCAATCGGTCCCTGAAGGAGCCTTGCATGAGCTTTACAACCATTGACGCAGTTGCGGCGCACTATCCGGGCTTTCTGCGAGGTGTTGCCAACCAGAACCCGAGCGATGCGCAAATCCAGGCTTGGATTGACAATCAGTCCGCACGAATCACCGCCCTCACCACGGCGCGAGGTTACGACCTGACGGACCTGGCCGCTACCAACCCGCAGGCTCAGGCGCTGCTGGCCCTGATCAATGAAAACGGAGCAGCGGCCGACCTGGGAGACGCGCTGTTCTCCATGCTGGGGCCGGGATCGTCTGCACAGGGCTGGGCTAATCCCAACACGCTGCGGAAGAGCTTTGAAAACATGATTGCGGAGCTTGGCCAGGGAACCTACGACAAGCTCTTTGTCTCTACGGCGCGCACGGGAGACGTTTATCCCGCACTCGGCGGAATCGCCGGCCAGGAGACCGACCCGACCGATCCTGAAACTGACAGCAACCTGGCATTCCGGAAGAACGACGTGTACTGAAGGATGAAGTTTGAAGGATGAAGGATGAAAGGGAAGGTTGGAATTTGTGACTGGCGATTCGGGCTGGCGCAGATATCGCGCTCTGTGCGATGTCTGAGAAGCCTCTCAGCAGTCGCTGCAAAACGACCCCTCACCCGGTCCCGGCAGGCGGGACCACCCTCTCCCCTCGGAGAGGGCAGTACCTCGATTCGAGGGCTGAAGCAATGATTAGAATAAACGGTTCCATCAATTCGCAAGCGGTTGAAGACAGGCTGGACCTGCTGCTGGCGCAGCTTGGCGATCTTACGCCGGCGATGGGTCTGATTGCTCAAGACTTCCGCCAGATGGTTGCCGACCAGTTTGCAAGCGCAGGTGCGGCCGGGGGCACGCCCTGGGCGGCGCTGGCACCCGCAACACTGAAGCGCAAGCGCGGGGGCGCAATTCTGGTGGCGAGCGGAGCCCTGCTCGATTCGCTTACCGATCCGGGATCGCCCGACCACATGGAATCGATCGACAACCTGTCGCTCGAGATCGGCACGGACCTGGGTTATGCCGAGTTCCAGCAGACCGGGGCCGGATGGGGATTCGGCCAGACCTCGCTGCCGCCAGCCCCGCGGCAGGGCCACGGAGTCCCCATGCGGCCGCTGCTGGTGCTGACCGCCGACCGCCAGGACCGCTGGGTGGGGTTTGTCATGCAACAACTTGCATCGCCTTCACTCGGCGCGAGTGAACTGGGGGCGCAGTTCTGAAGGACGAGAGAAAAGCAATGACGAGTTATGAATTACGAATTACCAAACACAGCACGAGCGTCCGTTGGGTCTGTAATTTGTAACTCGTAATTGCCAATTGACACTTCAAATTTGGAAGAAACCGATGATTCAACGATACCAGGCACAATTTGCAAGGCCGCTAGTAGATCAGTTGATCGCCATCCTCCAGCGGGACCAGCAGGCCGCACTGGACATTGTGAACGTCACGCGCCCGGCGGACCGCCCGCTGGGGCCGTTTGTGGCCTTCCTGAAAGAAGGGGCCCCCATCCAGAACTGGCCGGCGCTGGTGCTGGTGGCCCAGCAGGTTGATTTTGATGTGGCCAGCGACATCGGCCTGCGCACCGAAACGCTCAGCTTCTATTGCGCGATGGCGCTGCTGGGGGCCGATCCCGAATGGCTGGCCGAAGACGCCATGGACATGCTGCGCGTTGTGGACATCGTCTTGACTTCGGCGTCGCTGTCGGACTTCTACACGCCGCTTGCCATCAGCCACATCACGGTGCCCGGCGGCACCACGCAGGGGCTCGATGCGGCTGTCTCCAAAGTCCTGGACTTGCGCATCACCCGCCACAACCTGGGAGCCCTGGTGCAGCGGCGGGGCGGGGCGCTGGCCCGTGGCCCGCAGATTGAATTCGCCGTCGATCTGGAGGAGCAGTGATCAAAGAAGTATGAATTCTGAAGTCTGAATTATGAAAAGAATTACAGAAGGACTGGCTGGTGCTAACGCAGCGAGGCGAATACTCAACGCCCTCTGTGTTGGATCTGTTCCGTTCGCGTAGAGCACAGAGAGCGTCGCACCAAAAGGGACGCTTCGATTCGCGGCCAAACCGTCGTGCGGCGCAAGGCCATGCGGAGAACGCGATTCGGCTGGGAATGAAGACCGCGTAAGCGATTTCGGAGGGTGAGAATGATGCTGAAACAGGGAAAAGGAACATTGGGAAGGCGGTTTGAAATTGGGATGCGCGGCCACGCACCGTGCGGTGAATGGCGCGGCTTCCTGCCGGGGATGCTGCACGAGCCAGCGAGAAGGCAGAAGGCGGAAGGCAGTAGGCAGAGTGCTCTAAGGACGATGCTCGTTGGCATTTGCCTGCTGCTTTCTGCATTCTGCTTTCCGCCTTCTGTTCTCGCCCAGACCCGGACCACGGTTGCTGACACGGTCCATGCTCCGGATGGATCGCTTCCGGACGGCCAGATTATCATTTCCGCGCCCTCCACCTTTAGGGCTGCCGATGGCACGGTCGTCTTTCAGGGAACAGTCGCCACGGCAGCGGTTATCAATGGCGCCTTCAGCGTGGAGCTGGTTCCGAATGCAGGATCTTTGCCCTCTGGAACGTCATACAAGGCGCTCTACGAATTGAGCGGGGTTGCCTATCGGAGTGAGACCTGGGTCATACCCAGCTCTGCCAATCCGGTGGACTTGGCGACGGTGCGATCTGTTGTTCTGAGCGGCCCGTCGGCAATGGTATCGGCGGCACAGCTTCCGACCACCATCAACGCCTCGGCGATTGAGGACAAGGGCGGCCAGGCTTTCAACGTCAAGGCTTACGGCTTTGTGGGTGACGGAGCCACGGACAATACGGCAGCGTTCAATTCACTGCTGGCGGCGGTCTATGCGGCGAACGGAGGAACAATCCTGTTCCCCTGTGGCTCGACATACCTTTTCAGCGGGCAGATTGTGCTGCCGAACGACGGCAACAGCAGCGAGCCCAAGCAGCCGCCCATCCGCCTGACCAGCACCTGCGCCGAGAGCCAGAACAATAACGTCGATGTCAGCTCGGGCGGTGCCGTGCTCGACTTCCGCTATTCGGGAACCTACGGGCAACTGGTTACGCAGGGACTCGGGACGCTCGAAATCGACCACCTGGTTTTCGAGGATAACGGCACGGGCCCAACGCCTTTCATATACGACACGAACACAACTGCTTACATTCACGACGATATTTTCCAGGGGAACACAAGCTACGGGCCTCCGACGAACAACCCAACCAAGGACGCCATCATTTTTGGCGGAACAAGTTGGAGCGCCGCCATTACCAGCCTCGACACCTACTTTCGCGGCTTCGGCAGCAGAATCGTTGGGAACACTTTTGCGCACGTCCGCCATGCCGCCGTGCTGGACGTGGATTCAAACGCCGTTGTAATCCGCGACAACATGGTGAATGTGACCTGTGGTTCCAGCACCGCCGGGGACGCTCCGTTTGTTATCCAGGGAGACGGCACGCATTACAGTAGCGGCGTGCTGATGAGCGGCAACCTGATCGAAGAGTACGGGTACACCTACGGCGTGAAGCTGGCCAGTACGGTGATCGACTCGGTTTTTGAGGCTAACAATTTTTATGACTCGGCATCGAGCACTGCGGACTACGACGCGGAGGACTCGACGACGCACAGCAACACCATCATTGCCGGCGAGGGATCGGCTCCGGCAATCCTGAGAAGCGGCGTGACTCCAGTTGTGAATACGATCATCAACCCGACGCAGGGAACCACGGTCTCCGGCACTTCGCTGCTTGGCAGCTACTTTCCGCAAGGGCTGATCTTTGACCGTGGGCAGGACCAGGTGCAGTACACGAACGAATACGGGGCGACGATCAAGAATACTTCCGGTGACATCTTCCGGCCCAACTTTGTGGACTACGGCGGCGGCAACATGGCCCTGAACTGGCTGATGACGCCGAACGGCGGGTCACAGGAGTTGGCACTTCAGATGTATCAGACTTCTGCTGATGCAGACTTGCAGTGCGGGACAGCGACTTGCTGGGTGAAATCCGGGGGCGGCGACCTTCGCCTGGTGGCCAACAGCGCCGGTGGAGTGACGTGGATTGGAAACTCCAGCGGCCAGCCTTCATATTTCAGCAATTCGTTGATGCATGTGGGGACCAAGGCGGAGTTTACCGGCCAGATTGTGCAGACGCCGGTGGCATTCGCTTCCGCTCCTGCCTGCAACAGCGGCAACGAAGGGTCGGTTCAGGCAATCTCGGACTCCACCGTGAATACCTGGGGATCGGCCATCGCGGGCGGGGGTGGCAACCACGTCCTGGGCTACTGCGACGGGACAAGTTGGACGGTGGCGGCGAAGTGAGGCATTGCTGATTGACTCATTTACTCATCGGCTGATTGCTTGATTGACTGAGTTGCCGTTTTGGGATTCGTGGTCCGCGATTGTTGATCTCTCAATCGGTCAATCACAAATGAAAGGGAGGAGCTAATGGCAAATATTGATGCAACAAAAATTCATCAGGGCCCGGGCAGTTTCTGGCTGGACGTCTCCGTGCCGGCAACGGGCAGCCGGTTGATTATCGATTCAAATGGAAATCCCACCGCAGGAACTCCGCTGTTTGCCGGCGCAACCGACGGAGCAGCCACCATGGTGCTGACTCCGAAACTGACGGAGATCTCCGCCGACCAGGTGACGGGCCCGGTGGACGTTGTGCTGACCGGAGAAGCCGCCGCAATCGAGGTGACGCTGAAAGAATCCGATCTGGCGAAGCTGAAGAATTACGTCGTCAACGGAAGTTTCTCAACGGGCACGGACAGCTCGCTGCCGGCGGGCGCGCAGAGCTACGAGGAAATTTCGTTTGGCGGATTGATGGCTATTCCCAAGACATCCGTTGCTGTGATCTCGGAGCGGCGCGACGCGCCCGGCAAATTTGTTGTGACGCAGCTCTATCAGGCCTACCAGGCTGAGGCCGTACAACTGCCGTTCCAGCGCGCGAAGGAGACTACCTACAAGATCAAGTTCGAAGGGCTCGCTGATCCTACGCGGCCCGTAGGCGACCAGGTGGGGAAAATCTATCGACAAATCTAGAGATTGGTGATTTGCGATTTGTGATTGGGCGATTGTGCGAATGATAACCTTGCTCGCAATCAGCCAATCACCAATCACTCAATCGCTCAATGGACAGGGGGAACAGATGGGAAAAAGTCATTGCAATGGTATCGCTACCAGTGAAAGCTGGCGGCACGCGGCAAAAGCAGACCGGGAAGCCCGGGCGGAACACTTGGTGTTGCCGAGCGGCGCCACCATTCTTGCCGCGCGTCCGGAACCGCTGGACTGGGTGATGTCCGGGCGCATTCCGCAGGCGCTGCTGGCGGTGGCGATGGATGGTCCGCAATCGCCAGTGAACGGCGGCGACCGTGAATTGACACGGGAGGAAATCATCGAGCTGGCCAACTTCGCGGCCCGGCTGGTGGTGGCCAGCGTAGTGAATCCGCCGATCGGCGACGCACCGGACGAGATCGCGCTGGACGACATTCCCATCCGCGACCGTGCGTTCATTTTTGAGTGGGCCTGCCGCGCTCTCAACGGGAGCGATGAGGGCGCCGCGGCAGAAGGGACGCCGGGCGATGCAGGCCATTCCGTAAAGGAGGACCTCTCCAGCACCAAGCTGGAGGGGTTTCGTCAGAAGTGAAAACTTCACCTTGCTGGCGATGGCGGCGGAAAAATTCGGCTGCCGCCCGAGCCAGATGGTCGGGTTGCGCGACCCGGTGCTGGCGCTCGATTTCGATCTTGCGGCGGCGGCACGGTTGTTGAACGTGGAGCGGGCTGCCGCAATGGCCATGACGGAGGGATTTGACGGGAACGCGCCCGGGCAAAAATCGAGAAGCGTGTACTGGTAGGAAGACGAGAAAACTATGGCTACAAACAGCGCAGCAGAACTCCTGATTCGAATCGCCGCCGACCCTTCGCAGGCGGAATCGAGCATCCAATCGTTCCGCTCGAATTTTAGCGGCAACCTGAGCGGCATGAACTCCGACCTCTCGCAGTGGTCGAGCCGCGGCACTTCCAGCTTCGGAGGCGTGCAGAAATCGCTGCAGGGACTGACCAGCAATTTTGGCCTGAGCCTGGGCAGCCTGAACACTTCGCTGAAGCAGAACAAGCTTGCCGTCAGCCAATGGGGAACCGGCGTCAGCAGCGCGTTCACCAGCGCACTGAGCGCATCGAGTGCGTTGCAGACCAGTCTGCTCGGCAGCTTCCAGGCATTCGATTCGGCCCTGGTTCGTAACTCCGGCAACGCGAGCGTTTGGCAGAAGAGCATCGGGCAGGCTTTTGAAAAGGCTGCGCTCACTTCCATCAGCTCGATTGCCAAGGAAGCTGTTGTGCGGGCGATCTATTCGACGGCCCTTGGGTTTTACCTGCTCGCAATCGGAGACTTTGCAGGCGCGGGCCAGGCATTTGAAGCCGCGGCCGTATTCGGCGCAGTGGGTGGCGCGGCAGGGCTGGCATCGCAGGCGCTCGGTGGAGGAAGCTCGAGCAGCAGCACAAGTCACAAGGCGTCGGCGAGCAGCAAGTCGGCAAAGAGCGACTCCTCTGCCGCAAAGACAACGAACTCGCAAAATTCCTCGCAGAACCAGCGGACGGTCCAGGTGATTTTCCAGGGGCCGGTTTATGGCGGCCAGGCGGGAGTTGACGAGTTGGTCCGGCATATCTCGACTGCCGTCATGGAACGTGACGTGAACCTGGTTGCCTACACCGTAGTGCGACAACCGGCCACGCGCGCGTAAGAACGCGAACAGGTAGTCGGTCTGTGGCATGTGGCCCCGGATGCCACCTGCGGCATGCTAACTGCCCGATTCTGGAGGACGTACAAAGTGTGCTATCCAAAGATTGTTTACACGCCCGCAGGCGGCACAGAGCAGACGCTGAGCTTTACTTCCGCGCCTCGGCAGCAGCCGGGCTACTCAAAGAGCGCCGTCCGGCATGACAACATTTCGACGGCGGGCGTCCGGGAATCCGTTCTGGAACGCATCGATGCCTTCCTGGAATTCAGCGTTGATTACATTCAGGCAGGAACCGACCTCGAAAACTGGTCCAACTTCCTGGACTTCGCGCTGACCGGAGCGCCCTTTGCCTACTACCCCGACGCGTCGCAGACCGGATTCATCAATTGCCTGCTGGAAGACACCAGCGACACTGTGGCGTACGTGTCGCCGGGTGTTTACAGCGTGAAGGTGAAATTCCGCCAGCAAGTCCAGTGAAGATTGCCGGATTTACTCATTGAATGATTGGCTGATTGCGGTAACGAGTTTCATGAGGATGGTGGAACAGAATGTCGGTGAATACAAATCCAAGCTTTGACTTGAACAACTCGGCGCTGGTCAAGCAACCCCTTTACGTTGTGCAGATTGAAGGTGTGCTGGATCAGTTAACGACCTTCCGGCCACAGGACATGAACGTGGGCCACACAGGCTACGGAATGAACGGCTATGGGACCACGGGTTATGGATATTGAATTTGATGACTGAGCAATTGAGTGATTTGACGATTGGAAAGATGCGACTCATTGATCCGCTTGATCTGCGAAGATAAGGAGCACAGGAATGGCAGCAGTTGGCGATTATTATTCCGGAGACCTTGCAGGGACGCTGGCGCAGGAGTTCGCCTGGATATTGGGGCAGATGAACGCCAACGTCTCGCCGTTTGAAGGTGTGGCCCTTTCAACACCGGCGGAAGGTTTGTTTGTTGAAGGCGCGGTGGGACCGGTACAAGGAACTTTTACCGACCTGGCGCAGGACCCGTGGCCCAACATTGTTCTCGACCCCATTGCGGGTGTGAGTCCTGATGATCAGGCGGGCCCGGACGGCTTTCCCATCAATTACTCTCCCACGCCTTTGCTTTCCGGCAACCTGCTGATCAATCTCTTCACGCTGAGTGATGCCGGCAGCATCAGCGGCCGCGTGCTCAATCTGACCCAGTCGGCCTCTGCGTATCGCGTTGACGTTTATTCGTGGAGCGGGACTTTCAATTACCAGGGATCGGCAGCGATTGCTGCGGATGGAACCTGGGCGGTACCCTCTGTTCGGCCCGGCACCGTGATTGCCTTCCTGGTCGACGCCGCCACCACGCAGCCGGCGGCCGGCTCTTCCGCATCTTCCGTGACGGGATGGGTGGCGCATTCCAACATGGGCGTGGGGACGAAGCTCCGGGACTATTTTGTTCGCATAACGGTCAAGAACGGTACCGAGTCCGTTCAGGAAGACAATATTCCAATCATTGTCCAGGACTCCATACATGCGCGGTTTGGGTCGAGCCTGGTTGTCAGCTCGGGCACTCCCATCGCTCATGTTTTCTACAAGGATCCGGTGCTGGGTGCTCTCGACCTTTATTCGACGTTGCAGAGCCAAGCTGCCTTTTCGGACCTGCCGCGCGATGTCGAGGTTCCGCCGGGCGACCCGGATTTTTTCAACGCAACGCAGCTGACCAGTTCCAACATTCCGGCCATGCAGAACCGCTGTTCGATCTACGGTGCGGCGCTGGCAATTATCAGTCTTGCCGTTGGAGGATTGTGGGACGCAGCGGCGCGCATTATCACTCGGCTGAACGACCTGCTGGCAAATCCCGGCTACCTTCCTACCGCAATTCTTGAAGACGGCCAGGACGGAACCACATCGCGGTGGGCACTCCAGGCGGGTGCAGGCGCAGTGAGCAACGTCGTGGACACAACCGAGCCTCCGGCAGCATCAGGAGGATCGAACGTCATTTACTTCGTTGCGACAACTGCCCCGGCAAGCTGGGAATTTACCGGAACGGGCCTGCCCGACAGCATTGATTCGCTGCTGCAGTGGCGGTTCAAGACAAACACCGATTTCAAATTCGCGGCGGGCATCACCAGTTCAACTGGGCAGGTGACCTCTTTCTGTGTTGTGTCTTCCGGCACCGTGGGATATGACGCAGGTTCCAAGACGGTGACTGCAGTAGTGCCGCTCGAGCTCAACACATGGCAGGTTTATCTGGCAGACCTGAACGCACAGATCGGCCAGTACCTGAGCGGAGAAACCGTTTCGTCCATCACTTCCTTTGAAGTAGAACTTGAATCCACTGGCATTTTGCTCTTGGATGATCTGTCCGTGGGGTCCCAGCCTCCTGCGGGATCGTTGAGCCTTTCCTATGACGTTTACAACGGCCAGCCCGACCAGTTGTGCATCCGGTCGGTCGCCGTGGGCTGGCTGGCTTACGCTTACGGTATATACATGGAGCGGACGGGTGACTTTGAGCGGGCCGCGACGAGCCTTCAGACCATGCTCGACTTTCTCTTTTCCATGCAATCCCCGGCCACGGACCTGCGGCAGAACCTGATCACGATGGGCTGGGGAATTTACCAGGACCCCGGGTATCAATATGTGCCGGGGCCGATTGCCAGCGTGTCAACCCGAGACAACATCACCTGCTACTTTGCCTTTGTAAAGGCTGCAAGCGTGCTGCCGACGGCGGCGCAAAGGCTCCTGACGCAGGGACTGCTGACGCAAGCCGAATCTTACCATCTTGGCGTCACGGCGACGACCGCGGTAACCAAAGCATCCGAGATCAGTGCAGCAATCCTCGGCCAGCTCTGGATCCCGGCCGCGGCAAACGTGAAAGGCCATTTTGCCCATGGAGCTTCGGCCTCCCTACTGGACACCTCACTGGACCTTGATGCTGCGAGCGTTTGGGCAGCGTTGTTCTGTCACGAGGTGGACGACGATTCAAAGGCTGTCTCCTGCCTGGAATTTGCCTATGAAAATTTCTTCCTTCAGAACCAGCAGATCCTGTTGAGCACTGTCCAGAACTCTTACAATGAGGCTTACCAGCTACTGATACCTGTTGACGGGTTCAAGGCCTTCGCGGATTCCACGGGCGGTTATTCCGGTTCGCCAGCTTCAGTTTCGATGGAGGGAACCTGGGCGGTAGTGGCCGCGCTGCTGAGTTTGAGCGGCAACACCGACCTCCAGATGTATTTCAGCACGAACTACCCGGGGGGCCTGGCTTCCTTGATTGGGCGACTGGTGGAGGGCATGAAGACGGTCGCCGGCGTCACTGGCTCTGGCGGGCTGCTATCTTACTCGCTGGCGTCAAGATCGCTCCCCTGGGAGATTGCGGTCCGAAAGACCGTGGCTTCAACGGCCTGGTTCTGGCTGACGGCTGCGCGCAACGACATTCTGATGTCAACGCTCTCCCTCGACCTTGGACAACACCCCTGCCTGATGGTTCCGCAGGGCGTCCACCAAACCATCCAGCAACTGCAGGGACAAAGCTCGATTGGGGCACTCGAGATTGACGTTGTCGACACCGGCGGATTCATGACCGCGCTCGCAAGCGGCGGCAAGCTTGTGGGCCGTCGGCTGACTCTGAGCGTGGGCTACCCGGGCATGAACTCTTCGGACTTTGTTACTATCGCCACCCAGGAAATCGAGGGAGTTGAGGTTCTTGCCTCGGGCGGTGGCCTGCGCCTGGACTGCCAGGACCTGAACCGGTATGCCAAGTCCCAGATCTTCGTTGTTGGCGACGACGGTTCTGCTGTGTCAAAGCAGCACCCGCGGAACCTGCTGGCCAATCCGATGGACATCATGCTGAGCGTCCTCCAGAATGAACTGGGGCTGGGGCAGGCGTCCCTTCTGGAGCCTTCAGCCTGGAAGCTCTACGACCCCGCGCAGTGGGACTCCACATTTACGACGAACCCGACGCTGATTAACCCTAACCCCTACGTTGATGTTGACCAGGTGTTGTTCTACCGCAACAGCATTTTTGCCGGTTACCTTTTCGATTTCGAATTCACGCAGCCGGTGGAAGCCAAGCAGTTCTTGGAATTCGAGATCTTTCACCCGCTCGGCGGCTATGCGGTGATCCTGGCCGATGGACGAATGTCGCCGCGGTTTTCTGTTCCACCGTATTCCCTGGCAGGGCTAGCCTCCCTCAACGACCGGAATCTCACAGCGCTTCCCGGGTTGAAGCCCAACCCGCTGATTAATCAGGTGACGTTCCGGATGGATTACGACGGGAGCAAGTTCCAGACCGAACTGCTGTTCCTCTCGGCGCCGTCTCTGCAGCAGTTTGGTCTGGCCGGGGAAAATATTATCGAGTCCAAAGGAATGAAACTGGAGCGCGGAGGCGCTTCACTGGCCAGCATCACCGCGAACCGCATCTTCCAGCGTTATGGCGGCATCAATCCAGTGAGTGGCTCGCCGCGGGGCGGAGCACCGACCGTCAGCGTCACGAGCCAGTTTATGAACCTGACGATTGAGGCCGGCGACTTTGTATATTTTTCTCACCCCGTACTGCCCAATCTTGAGACCGGGACGCGCGGAATCTACAACCGCATTATGGAAGTGGTGGATAAACAGCCCAATTACACGCGCGGCAATATGGCCTATCAATTGCTCGATACGGGCTGGATGGGATCCAAAGTGCTGTCGCGAATTGCTCCGCAGGGCACACCGGCGTGGAGCGGGGCTTCGAGCGCGCAACGCGAGCGCTACATGTTTCTGTCCCAGGAAGCGACCGGGACATACTCTGACGGCACTGCGGGCAAGACGGTGTTCTGAAATGACCGATTGAAGGATTTCATCATTGACGGATTGAAGGATGCACGGGCTGTCAAATGAGCGAATCGATCAATGAGTCAGTCATTTAATAAACAGGTGGAGAAAACTGATGGCACAAATGACGTTTGCGACAACCCCAGGCTTTGTGGATCTTCCGGACTCGGCTTTGCAAGCAGACCAGCCCCTGACCGATTACGATCTGACAAAGATCAGCAACAACGCGAAGTTTGCTGCGGTCCGGCCTGAGGTCTTTTACGGCTGGTACAAGAGTGGGGAAACTGTGATCATTCCCGTGAGTCCGGTGGACGGCTATGTTTACTCGCGGCAGGAGTTGGAATACGAGGTAGCCGCCTGGTGTTCGCGGGCGCCCGCCAGCGACGCAACAACGAATGGGGCATTGACCAAGCCCGCCCGCTCCGACACGAATGCCGGATCGGGCAGCCTGTTTATGATGGATTTCTGGGTGGAAGAAAAGAATGAGGCGAACCCTGGCCTGGTCCACTGCGAGGTCCATTACTGGGACAGCGGAACAGAGACGCCCACCAACGATGGCTTTATGAAGGTCCGAACGATCGCGACAAGATTGAGCCAGTGAGCGAACGCAGGATTGACCGATCGGGCGAGTTGAACCTTCGACCGGTTCATCACAAAATCAGCCAATGAGGAAATTATAAAATGGCAGTCGTCAGAACAGTTCTTCCGCGCAAGGGAATCATCGAGCCCCAGCACGGGGCCAATTACGAAACTGATATGGATACCAACTGGCAGATCATTGACAGTCTGTTGCAGGATGCCACTGACGTCGAGACGGCCATACAGGCGGCCCCTACCGTAACTGCCTGGGTTACAGATCGCGGCATCTCCGGAGTCGTTTCCGGGTTCAAGCTGACCACTTCTGCGACCCTGGTGCCCGGCTTTACTGCAGGTGTCCTCTATGCCCAAGGGCTTCGTTATGCGCCGTCGGCAGCCCCAACGCCTGGATCCGCGCCTGCCAGCGCTACGAGTTACCTTTTCTATAATTCAACCGGCGGGTTCTACTATAACCTGACCGCTGTGGCAGGGACACCCGGCGACGCCTTTATCGGCGTTGTTGTCGCCAGCTCAACAGGGGTCACTTCCGTAACACAGGCCACGACGATCTGGGGGCAACTTTCAGTCGCGCCCGGAGCAGCGGGCAATTTCACGTTTCCGCACCTGCTGGGCCGAATGCCGGTGGGTGCGCTGATCCAAATGACGTCCAGCGGCGCGATGTGGTTCCAATCCGCAACGATGTATGACAATACAAATCTCTATCTGGTTGCCTCAGACCCAACGGTGACCGCAAAGGTGCAAATATGGTGAAACAAATGAAAAACGGAAGTAGGAAATTGGATGTAGGAAGTAGATTCCTATGTGGAGTTGCCTTTGCCCTATTCGCTATTTCCTATTCGCTGGCCACTGCGTTTTCCCAGCAGCCCCAGGCGCCTGCCGGCACGCCGCTTTATTCGGTGAACGCAAAGTATGTGAACGGCTTGGCGCCGGGGTATTGGGGCACGGCAGGGAGCGGACTCACCTTGAGCCTGAGCGTGGGGACTGCCTACTGCGGCAACCCACCTGTGCCGGTCAGCTATCCCGGTGGATCGTTGGCCTTGGCTGCCAGCACCACGAACTACGTTTACCTGGACCCTGCGAACGACTGTGCTCCCACCGCTGGCACGTCCGCATTTTCGGCAGGGCAAATTCCTATTGCGAAAGTAGTGACCGGGACCTCATCCATCACTACGATCACCGATTTACGAACATGGTTCCACCCGCAGCCCTGCACGATGGGGACAGGCGGGGCCGTCAATTGCTCATCCCTGGGAACAAACCAGAACATTACGCTGACACCGAGCGGCAGCGGCGACTCTGTGATTGCGAATCTTGTGGACAATGGCGGCCAGGTCTTCAATGTCAAGGCTTATGGTGCAAAAGGCGATGGAACGACGAATGACAGTCCGGCTTTTCAAGCAGCATACAACGCAGCCATAGCGGCGGGCGGCGGGACTGTGTATATTCCTCCTGCGGCAGGCTCAAGTTGTTATCTGCTGAATACCGCCATCAATATGACGAACGATGGTCATTATGTACGAATGATTGGCACCGGCGGAATTGGGGTCTTGCAGACAGGCTCAGCCGGATTGATATGCGGCAACACAGGCGGGATAGTGTTTGATATAACCTTCTCAAGCAATAAAACTTTTGAAGGGATAGATGTTACTGCACAGAAATCTGGATTGAGCAATCCTAGCACGGTAGGGATTTTTTCCGGCCGCAACACTTCAGCTCAAAGTGGTCAGAACAACCACATCACTAACTGCACATTTTCTATGCCGCTTCATTACAGCGGCACCACGTACTCATTCGGGGTTTATCTCTTCGGGGGCGAAATCACGTTCCTGTCGGATGACGTTCTTGAAGCGGACTATCCTTTGGTTATAACAGGCACGAACAACTTTAATGTAACGAGTCCGTTTGTCACGCTTGGGACAGTGACATATTCCGAGACGGACACATCATTCAGGAACATGGAGCTGCTTTCCTCTGGCCTTGGGCCTGCTGTTTATATTTACGGAGCCAGCGATGTAACGCTCTCCGGGCATAGCTGGAATTTCAGTCAGGCGAACCCTTATCCATCGGGGCTTTACAATTATGCTTTTTACATCAACAACTCCCATGACATTCATATCAATTATTGGCGTCAGGAAGGGTATCCGGGATTTGCTTATATTGACGATGGCTTACAAGGTAGCTATATCGAGGGGACAGATGGATCGAGCCCTTCTCCGGCTCTACATGCCGTCGAATTTAATAACGCATCATCGGAAGTGTTGAACGACGTCTTCAAAATCTTCGATGAGTTTCCCACATCCACTAACTGGTATTATGACGCGACTGAAGGATCCCCGACAGGCGTAGCCGTATTAGATGATGTTCATTTCTACTGCGGGAAGGAAGATAATTGCGTCAACATCCCGACGGGGAATTATTCAACCGGTGCCGCCACCTACTGGGCAAGGATTCATTGGTCAGGAGGCCAATACAATAAATATCCCGTGGTAAAAATGGGATCGGGCAATTATGTCGAACCCGTCACCGGAACCTTCACCATTCCCACAACCTCAGTTCCAGCCAACAGTTGCTTGAGCTTGTCGTCCGTCCCCGCTGCGGGGAACGTCACCGAAGCTTCTATCTTATTCGCGCCGCAAGAGTGGTATAACCTGATTGTGACCGGCGACATCGTCAACGGTGCTCTGACGCCTAAAGTCTGTAATCCAACGTCTAGCGCTATAGCTCCCAGCTATAGCGTCGGCGTAACTTTCAAGGTCGTTCAGTGAAATTGGACGAGGCCACAACAGAGGTTATTAGCCTTGCGGCAATGGTCACATCGGCGCCTGGAGCGCCAGGAAGTATTGGCATCAAACTGGCGCGTTCAAGTGCGTGTCCCGGTTTCAGTCACCGGGCCGCTTGCGGACGGAGGGGCTTTCATAATCTTCTTTTTTGTTGGCTGCTGGCATATTGTGCAAATTCGGACTAGAATTTCCCTCGTGATTGGATTCTTCAGTGCGGCGCGTTTAATACGTCAGTTTCCGGCTGTGATGGCGCTGATGTTGGCATGCGCCATCTCCGGAACGCCCATCAAGTCTTTGGCCTTTCAAAACCAGGAACCGCCCCCGCAAGATATTTCTTTTTCAGTTAATGGGACCATTACGGAGCAATCGTCCGGAAAGCTCACAGTGGACAGTGGCCAGAACATGCTGTTTACCGTCAAGTACGATTCCACAACGAAGATTGAACAGAAGGATGGTAGCCCCGCCAAGGCTTCGGACCTCCGTGTGGGAGTCAAAATTCTCGCAAAAGGTGCTCTTACCGAGGCGGGTGACGTGATCGCAAAGACGATTACGATTGAATCCGGCTCAAAGGGCCCGCCAAAGTGAGAATAAGGTGACACTAGCGGGGCAATCCCTGCCAGATTGCGAAGGGTTTTCCTCTTTTCTTCTCAAGCGCTTCACGATAGATAAAGCCGGCCGCCGTTACATCCCAGATCGCAATACCGCATGACTTAAAGACTGTTACTGCATCGCCGGAGTTGCGGGATGGTTTGCTTCCCGCTACAACATCTTTTAATTCCACAACTTCGTCCCAGCTTCGGCTGGCTGCTGCGAGTCCCTGCACCAGATCGCCCGCTTCTTCGCGGGCCTGATCTATGGAATCGACTGCGATGATTGCGGCTCTTCGCAGCACCGCGTCATCCATTTCCCGACGGCTGGCCATGTTGGCGCCGATGGCGTTGACGTGGGTTCCCGGACGGAGCCATTCGCCCTTGACGACGGGTTCTGCTGAAGTCGTCGCCGCGATCACGATATCACCAAAGCGCGTAGCCTCCTCAGCGATGGCTGCGGGCTCGACGGGAATCCCGAGGCGAGTTGTCATGTCTTTGCAGAATTCCACTCGGTGCGTTCCGTCTCTGGCGAACACACGGGCTGCATGTATCTGACGCACGCCGGCGACGGCCTCCAGTTGTGTGCGGGCCTGCCGCCCGGCACCGATCACACCAACTGTTGACGCATCTGGCCGCGCCATATATCGGGTCGCCACTCCGCTTGCCGCCCCGGTCCGAATTCGGCCCAGGTGATCCGCTTCGATGATGGCCAGCATTTCGCCCGTCCGGGTGTCGAAAAGCAGCACAAGAAATCGTGCCGCGCCGGAGGTGATGGTGTATATCTTCATGCCCGCCAGACGTTCGTCTGCCAGTGCCGCCGCCATGTAGTGAAGCGAAAAACCGGGCTGGAAAAGTCGCTGCCGGGACTGATTGACGGTCGCACCGCTGTGTTGGGCAATGAAGCTGGCTTCCACATGTTTAAGAGCCTGCTTCATGGGGAAGAGTTCCAGGACATCTGCTTCAGTCAGAAAAAGCGTCATTATTCTCCTTCGGTATCAGTGAAGCCAATGCAGGATTGCCCACCCTGCAAGCACCAACCCCGCGACGGCGGCCACAAAGGGGAAACCCGTGCGCAGGAAAGGGAGCTTGTACAAAATGGAAGTCCGCCACCATTTCTTGTTCCGGGCGTCCAGCACTGGCAAGACGAATTCCCACACTGCTTCAAGAAATAATTGCTGCGCAGCCAGCCCCAACTCTGTGCAAGCGGCCGAAGGCGTCCCAATATAGCCCATCCGATTTCCCAGTTGCAAAGGGTAGTTCCTGCGGAGGGCGTCAATAAGCCTGAACTTTTGCGTCGGCAAGCCCGCGTATGTTGAATTCACCAGTTCCGGCCGGGCCAGGAGAACAAGCGACGTTTCCCACATTCCGGCATGGGTATCGCCGCTGAGCGCCTCACGTTCCACTGCCGTAAACGGGCGACCGAGGATGGCTTCCAAGCGATTCGCGTATCGGCCGCGCATGAACTCCCATAGCACCGGACCGCTCACGGAAAGCATTCGGACCTTGTAGCGCCTTGTGACTGCGGCCGCAGCCTCTTCGAGGGCCACGATGTGGCGAGGTCCGCCGTGACCGTTCAGCACCAGCAGATAACTGAATCCGTGGCGGGCGAGTGCCGCTCCATAATCGAGGGTCACATTCCTTACCGTACGCGCGCGAGCCAGGAGCGTTCCGGCGTGGTCGAATGCTGAGGCACCGATGGGAATGCTGGGGCCGATCAGAACCGTCCATCCGGGCTCGGCTTCGAGTATTCTCTCGGCCAGTTTTCTGCAGATTGTATCCGCGGTCATCAGGTCAGTGCCAACGGGAAGGTGAGGGCCGTGTTCTTCAAGCGGGCTGACGGTGAAGAGGACGACAGTGCGTGTGCGGTCAAAGGTCTCGAGTTGGGAAAAGGTTAGCTCTTCGAGACGAAAAATGCGGCCCTTTCCGGTTGCGGTCAGCTTTCCGGCGCTGGATGGAGGAGTTTCATCCATGTTACGCAGGCCTTCATTGGGCCAAATCGGTTGAGGGTCCGTTCGGCGCATGCGAAGACCGCAGGGACCGCTCGAACTCCCGGCTAAACGTGTCGAGGAGATTCTTCCTTTCCTGCGTGACGCGGACCGACCGGCCAGGATGCAGCACTTTCCGGACCAGCACATGGGTTCGATGCCGCACCAGCCACCGATAGCGCCAAAGATATGCGCCCGAAACAGGCAGGGTCAAAGTGTAATACCCTGCGGCTGCCCGGCCCCACCAGAAGTGAACGATGAAAACCTGAGCAGTGTAAGAACTCAACACGATGAAGATTCGTAACAGCCATTCGACTTTGGGATCTCTTCTGGGTGAATTCTTGAACAGCCCGCTGGCCCAGAGGGCGATGACCGCCGGAAGATGATTGACTAGCCCATAGAGCGCTGCCGGAAATCCAAGCACCGTTTCAACCCACGCTGCTGCGACCTTGGTTCCGGATGCCTGCCAGGGGCCCGAGACTTCAGTAATGAATTCTTCCAATGCGCATTGCCGCCGGGCTTCACGGTAGGCATCCACAGCTTCGCGGAGTTCAACCAGCCTCGCGGGGTTTGTATAGTTTTCTTCGACGATCCATTCCCTGGCAAAACTGCTGAGTTTCAGGTCTTCCGGCCGTTGCTTCCAGGTCGGATGGTGCGCCCATTCCAGACGAAGGTCTTCGCGCGACAAATCCTCCAGTTCTCCGGTGAGATTGTCCAGTTCCTGTTCCGCCAAACCAAATATGTTTGCGCTGATCGCAGTCCGGATCGCTTCGACAAGTTGCTGAGACGCTTCAGCAAGGTCTTCGCCAACTTTGGGCAGAAAATCTTTGGCCTGAATGGGGGCGTCAACATACACCAGAGATTCGGGCCCGCGGCGGCCCGTGCCAAGGAACCAATGCAATGGGTAGATTATGGGTTGAATGTCCTCCTGCCCTTGCAGGATTGCTTCCACCGCGAGTCGCGCGGCAAGATCCGCAGCCTGCGGGCGTTGATATCCATTTGGAGGCGCATCTCCTGCGAATAGCGCTATCACTTCCTGGTTCGCCAGGAGGTTCATGCAGGGAGCAATCGAGGCATCCTGTTGCTCGGGTGTGAAATCGAGAGTCCTCATTCCCAACGCACGTGCGGCCAACTTGCAAAAAAAGCCATGAACTTTGCCAGAGGGAAGCAGGCAATGTGCCTGTCGGTCGAGAGCGGAAACAAGCAGGAGCGAGGCAGCAAAACCCCGCGGGTGGCTGATCAGAAGAAGGGCCGGTCCGGTTTGCTCAAGTCTTTCCCGGTTGAGCAATCGGAGTCGGGGAAAGAAGATCCAGAGACTAGAGCGGACCACCGCCCGCATCAGGCGGTAGAAAAACGGAATGTCCCGTGACTGGACACGGCGCGGATTTTGCAAGGACAAAGTATTTCCTCTCGGTGAAACTCCTGTGTCAGTTTTGCAGAAGCCGGTTTACCTACGCGCCGCGGGCATCGCGTCACTTTCCCATCCGTCTACGGTCCCAATCGGCCGTACAATGGTGTCGAACAGGCCATAGACGCTTTGGATCTTCTTTCCATTCCGGTCCAGAAGCCGGAGCCGGAAGTACGGAACATTGTTGATGTGCTCAACCTGGATTGGGAAACTGCCTCTCAATCCGCTCTGAACAAATGACGTGACATAATGGTGCCCCCGCACTGACCAGGTGAAAACGCGGATGTGGGTGAAATCGAGTTCCACTGTCCCTTCGCGGTCGGCGACAAGATACTGCGGAACGCTGCTGTTCCCGTCCTGAACAGTGTTCAGCACAAACCAGGCGACAGTATTGTAATCTGCTGCGTATTGCGAAATCGCATCAGGAATATCGAGCGTGATCAGCCGGCCTAAGACCCACCCCGCGCGCCTGCCGGATTGCACCAGATACCAGGCGTCTGCGGCAGATGATGCGGCTTGCTTAGGTTCGCCGCCAGGCTCGTTTCTTGCGACCATGCGACGATCAAACACGTCCAGGGATTGGCCCTGCGTCAGCATCCCGAGCGTGGCGGCCTCCCGACTGGGTTCCAGATGAATGTTTGCGGCCAGAACGGTGTGCCCTGTTGCCTGAACCTGTTTGCCTTTGAGTTCCTGAAGGAGTTCCTGCCCGTTTTCGAAAATTTGCGCCTGAACCAGTACTTTAGTAATTACCCAGCCTTCGCTTCCATTGCCCGCTCGAACCTTCGCCCAGCTTCCTTGCTTCTTCAGAACCTCCACGCGGTCGCCATACTTCAGCACGGCAAGCACTTTGTGAACGATTGCCGGCGTGTCCAGCATGTCGAGCGACGGCGACGTGACGTACTCCACCTCCAGCGGGGCACTGGAGCCGGAGCCGTGGCTCCAATGATAGCCGGCGACAATCACTATGGCGAGCGCAACACATGCAATGATAATAATGACGACGGACTTGTTTCTAATAGGTTCCTCCCACGGCAGGAAACGACATTCTGTTTAACTGGTTGTAGCCAGCGACATTCTCTTGATCCCCCGCTCCGACCGTAGCCCTCCCTGGCGGCAATATGAGAAACTCATGTTGTAGTTTACAACTGGCAGGGCTGAAGTGGACGCGTTTTTGAGTCTGGTCCACCCGCTTTGGGCTTATGGTTTCATCTGCTCGCGTCGGCGAGTCATTACTCGCACCAGGAGCATTGCTGTGCTCCCAGGCCCAACCGATGGGTCATCCTTCCAGTCGCCGGATGTTGACAGAAACAGCCTGCCATGCCTAATGGGACTGTTCTCGCGCTGTAACAACTTAAACTTAATCTTTCTGACGGAGGATGCCACGAAGATCGAACGTCTCAACATTCCGGGTCCCGAAGGAGTAATCGATGCGCTGCTCGAATGGAATCCCGAGTGGACGCCGCGCCGGCTCGCCATTGTGTGCCATCCACATCCTCTCTACGGCGGCACCATGCACAACAAAGTTGTTTTTCGGGCCGCCAAAGCCGCAACTTATTTGGGAATTCCGGCGCTGCGCTTCAATTTCCGCGGTGTCGGCCACAGCGAAGGGAAACACGCTGACGGCATCGGCGAGCGTGACGACGCCCGCGCAGTACTGGACTATCTGGCAGGGCGGTTTCCGCGAATCCCTGTGGTAATGATGGGGTTCTCGTTTGGTTCCGTGGTAGCGCTGGCAGTGGGTTCGACCGATGAGCGGGTTGACTCCCTGGTGGGGATCGGCCTGCCCGTCAACTCTGCGGATTTCCATTTTCTTGGGGAAATTCGCAAGCCCAAACTGCTGGTGCAGGGAACAGAGGACCAGTTCGGTTCCCGGGAAAGAGTCGAGAAGCTCTTTTCCTCGTTGAAGGAACCGAAGCGGCTGAGGTTTGTTGAGGATGCAGATCACTTCCTGACCGGTAGGCTTCATGACCTTCAATTGGTGATACAGGAATTTCTCTGCGACATCGTCAATCCATTACAATAAGGGTGTAGGCAGTCACGGTCCCGAGTAAATCAACTTTCGGGGTGATCTGATGCAAGATATAGAAGACGCCGAAACCGAATCCTTCTACTGTCCTTTGTGCAAGATCGAAGTTAATGATCCGCTTGTATGTGGGGATTGTGCGGCAGTGATCTGCCGTCGGTGCGGGACCCCGCTGGAAAAGATCGATGAGTTGGGAGTTGGTTGATTCAGCGAGCGGGAACCAATTGGCCTCACGCCGTTAAAGGTTTTTCGTCCCCGGAGATGCCAGGCCTCGCCGTTTGGCGACCATGCCCGGCGATCTGCGGGACTCTCCTCTTTCAAAACGCCACTAAGTCTTTGGCAGCCTTGACAACGTCCGCTACCTGAGGCAGCATCGTGTCCTCCATGTCGGGATGGTAAGGCACCCAGACATCCTTAGCGGCCAGGCGCCGGACGGGCGCATCCAGAAACTCGAAAAGCTCGTCTGCAATGCGGGCGGCGATTTCCGCACCGTAGCCCCAGGATAAGCAGTCTTCGTAAACCACCAGGACCCGGCTCGTCTTTCTTGCGGACGCGCTGATGAGTTCCCAGTCATAAGGCTGCAGAGAACGCAAGTCCAGAATTTCAGCGTGGATTCCTTCCTTCTCAAGCATTCGGGAGGCTTGGACTGACCTGTTGACCAGCGAACCATAGGTCACAATTGTCAAGTCGTTGCCTTCCTGCACCAGCTTGGCTTTACCGAAAGGAATCATGTAATCCGGTCCTGGATAGGGAGCGCGGTTATAGGTTTGCCGGTAAAGGTGCTTCGGTTCAAGAAACAGGACCGGGTCGTCGCAGCGAATGGCCGTCCGGAGCAGACCGTTAGCGTCAAGAGCATTGGACGGCATTACCACGCGCCAACCCGGCAGGTGCGTGAATAGAACTTCACCTGATTGGCTATGGTAAATGGAGCCGCCCATCAGGTACCCGCCGATTGGCACCCTTACCACCATAGGGCACGAGAAGGCGTTGTTGGAGCGCCAGCGCATCACGGGCGCTTCATTGCGCAATTGCATATATGCCGGCCAGATGTAATCGAAGAACTGAACTTCCACTACGGGTTTGAGCCCGCGCGTTGCCATTCCCACGGCGCGGCCTATGATGCTGGCCTCCGCTATGGGTGCGTTATAACATCTGGCGGCTCCAAAATGGCGCTGTAATCCGTGGGTAAGCTTGAAAACTCCTCCCTTGCCCTTCAGCTGTGTCAAGTCCTCCTCATGGCTGCAATCGGCGACATCTTCACCGAAGACGACAATCCGCGGATCGCGCGCCATCTCATCCTTCAAGCAGTGGTTGAGAAGGTCCACCACGGTCTTGGGCTCGCCATGTGGCTTTGCCGGGTGGTCAAACCGTTCCGATGTGGGATCTACCGTGGGCGAATAGAGAAAGTCCATGAGGGTTTCGGGGTCCGGTGGTTCGGCAGCGAGCGCTTTGTCCGCGGCCTCGCGGATCTCGTGGTCAACTTCAGCTTCCAGGGCCTTCAATTCGGCTTCTGTCGCGAAACCTTCTTTCACCAAGTGATGCGCCATCCTGTGTAACGGGTCAAGTTTCGCTTCCCTCTGCCGGACTTCCTCCGGCTTGTACATCTTTTCGTCGTCAGACATGGAATGCGAGTAGGGCCGCACAACATGGGCGTGGATCAGGGCAGGTTTCCGTTGCTTGCGCACGTAGGAAGCGGCCTTCTCTGCGGCCTCAAAGCTTTCTGGGAAGTCTGTCCCGTCGCATTCGGCAATCAGAAGGCCTGGATAATCCTTAACGAGGGCTGAAATGCTGGCCCCGGCGGTCTGGTCATCTACCGGAACGGAGATGGCATAGCCGTTATCTTCAACAAGATAGAGCACCGGCAACTGGTGGAGGCAGCTGTAATTAAGGGATTCCCAGAACTCACCTTCGCTTGTTGCCCCGTCCCCCAGAGAAGTAAAAGCTATTTCATCGGAATGGAAGCTGGATGCCAGCTCTGCAGCTTCCGGGATGCTGGAAAAATACCGGGTCGCCTCAGCCGCCCCCACCGCCTGCAGCACTTGAGTTCCTGTGGCGCTGGAACTGGAAACGATGTGAAGGGGCCTGGAACTCCAGTGGGAAGGCATCTGCCTCCCGCCTGAATTGGGGTCATCTTTGGCGCCGACACTTCCCATAAGGATATCCAAAGGTGTCAGACCCAGTTGCAGACAGAAAGCCCTGTCGCGATAGTAGGGATAAAACCAGTCGACACCCGGCTTCAGGTGCATGGCGGTAGCTACCTGGATGGCCTCATGCCCAACCCCGTTAATCTGAAAAAAGGCACGGTTCTGGCGCTTGAGTTGGATCTCTTTATCATCGATTTTCCTCGCCAGATACATGACCCGATAGGCGTGGATGAGCGCGTCTTTCGTTAGCCTCTGTGGCTTATGAGCCGATGTGACTGTTGCCATTCCGCTCCTTGCAAAAGGGATATTTTCTTATATAGAGTACACCTTTTTTTACCGCAGCAATCCCGCCAGTTACTATTAGAATTCAAAAAGGCAAAGTCAATGATCGGGACCACACTGTCAGGCAGAGTTCGGAGTCTCAAGGATTCCCCAGTATCAACCGCGCGAGCTATGGTTGCTGGTGGTTTTGTGGGCCGTTGCCGAGAGAGTGCTTTACCCGCTCCAGGGCCTGGGTCATACCTCAGGAGTTTCCCGTTTGGAAGCGGTGTGATGTTATGATAGCATGAGCGAATAAAAGGCGAAGATGCCTGCCCATGTTGGTGGGCTCGAGAGGCGAAATGAAGCTTCCGTTACAAACTAAGTTGATCCCTCAGGCTGGTGAACTGCAGGGCCGGTTCCGGGACACCGCTTCCATCGAAACCGTTGTCCAGGAGATCCAGAGCAGCTTTAAAGGCTCACGGCGGGAGGGCGGAGTAACGGCCCTGCGGCATTACCCGGCTCGGGAAGCGAGGGTGGTGCCGTTTCCGGACTTTATTCCTGAGCGTTTGACGGACGTCCTGAGATCGCGAGGGGTAGAGAATCTTTACTCGCACCAGGCGGTTGCCGCGACTCTGGCACAGGAAGGCATGAATGTTGCAGTAGTTACTCCTACAGCTTCGGGCAAAACGCTTTGTTACAACCTGCCGATCCTGAGTGCACTGGTGGAAAACCCGGAAGCGCGGGCGCTCTATCTTTTTCCGACCAAGGCACTGTCGCAGGATCAACTGGTGGAATTGAATCGCTGGACGGAAAAACTGGGGAATGACCTCCGGACCTTTACTTATGACGGCGACACTCCACAGGACGCCCGCAAATCCATCCGTGCCCGGGCCAACCTGGTGATCACCAATCCGGACATGCTCCACACGGGCATCCTGCCTCATCACACCAAGTGGGAGCGGTTATTTGAAAATCTTCGCTACGTCGTGATTGATGAGTTGCACTACTACCGGGGCGTGTTCGGAAGCCACCTGGCAAACGTCATCCGGCGGCTGAAGCGGATCGCTGAATTTTACGGCAGCCATCCACAGTTTATCTGCACCTCGGCGACCATTGCCAATCCTGCTGAACTGGCAACTCGCATCATAGAGCAGGACATCATGCTGGTGAATGAGAACGGATCTCCCTCGGCGGAAAAATTCTTTATCCTCTACAATCCGCCGGTGGTCAACCCGCAACTTGGTATTCGCCGGTCTTATCTGAATGAAACCCGCCGCTTGGCGAAAGCCTTTATGCTGCGTGGATTAGAGACTATTGTTTTTGCCAACTCACGGCTGGCAACGGAAATTCTGGTGACGTATCTGAAGGAAGATTTTGCCCGCCGTCCTGTGGGGCCGGAAGTGGTTCGCGGCTACCGGGGCGGTTATCTGCCGCTCGAACGGCGGGAAATTGAACGCGACCTGCGCGAGGGGCGTTTGCTGGGCGTGATTGCTACCAACGCCCTCGAACTGGGTATCGACATTGGCAGCCTTGATGTTGCCGTAATGGCCGGCTACCCGGGAACGATCGCTTCCACATGGCAGCGCGCAGGCAGGGCTGGCCGCCGTGAAGGGAGTTCTGCTGCGTTGCTGGTGGCTTCGAGTGCGCCGCTCGACCAGTTTATTGTTCAGAACCCCGACTATTTCTTTGATAACTCGCCCGAGCACGGCTACGTAAATCCGGACAACCTGCAGATTTTGCTCAACCATTTGAAGTGCGCGGCCTTTGAGCTTCCGCTGAAAGAGGATGAGAAATTCGGCGAGCTCGATCTAGGACTTTTTTGCAAACATCTGGAAGAACTCGGGTTCCTTCACAGGACCAGCGAGGGCTGGCACTGGATTTCTGAAAGCTACCCGGCGGATGCCATCAGCCTGCGTTCTGTTTCATCGGACAATTTTGTTATCGTTGACATCACCGGCGAGCCGCGGATTATTGGTGAAGTGGATTTTACAAGCGCTCTGACAACCGTGCATGAGAAGGCTATCTACCTTCAGGACGGCCAGCAATACCATGTGGAGCGACTGGATTACGAAGAGCGTAAGGCCTATGTTCGCCAATGCGATTCGGAATACTATACCGATGCCATTTCCTACACCAGAATCAAGATCCTTGAGAATTTCGACTCGGCGCTGGCCGGGCCCGCATTCAAGAATCACGGTGAGGTCCAAGTGAACACGCAGGTTGTTGGTTTCAAGAAGATCAAATTTCACACCAACCAGAATGTGGGTTCCGGCGAACTGATGCTGCCTGAGCAGGAGATGCATACCACGGCCTTCTGGTTGACGCTTCCTCAGCCGTCGTTGGATGCCATGCCTTACTCGCGCGATGACCGGCTGAACGGCGTCCAGGGGCTTGCACACGCACTGCAGGCGATTGGCACGCTGCTGATGATGTGTGACGCGCGCGATCTGGGTGTTGCGGTCGGAGAGAATCTTGCAGTTGCAGAGGACGTTGATGCTTCACCCTCGGCTTCGGGTCGCCCGTCCGTCTACACCAAAATCTTTGAACCTAACATCTACCTCTACGATAAATATCCCGGAGGGATTGGATTCAGCGAGCCATTGTTCCGGCTGAGTCCAAGCCTGCTGGAGAACACACGCCGCCTTATCGAGAACTGCCCCTGCGAGTCAGGCTGTCCGTCGTGCGTGGGGCCGGTTGGTGAAGTTGGAGAGAAGGGAAAGGAAGTGGCGCTTGCCATTCTCGGAAGTATTCTTGGGCCGGAATAGGGTTGGTGTTTTTTCTGTCGTGCAGGTGAGAGCGGAAGAATTAGGCTTTAGACGGTTGGGGGCGCATTACAGCAATCATGAATCTGGAAGAAAAGCTTCGCGAGCTTAAGCGGGCGGCCAGCAAGACGGTACGTGAGGACGCACTTGAACACCAGCTTGAATACCTGCAACGCCTTGAAAAGCAGCCCAAGAGAGTAGCCGCGCAGCAAATGCCCCTCGGGGTTGAACATTACGTTGACGGCAAAGTTTGCAGTAATGACCGGGGCGAATATTTTCTCGCCAGTCAGCTCCTGCCCTTTGGCAGACCGTACGGCAAGTACTGCGTAGGTGAAGTTGCGCTTGCAGATTTGACTCCGCTGGAATTGTTTCTGCGGGGTGCGAACGTCCCGCCATCATCTTCTGTTGTTTATCTGGATACGGAGACCACGGGGCTTGCGGGCGGCACCGGTACGTGCGCGTTCCTGATCGGAATCGGGTCCGCCGACGGGTCAGGCTTCCGTGTGCGCCAGTTCTTCCTGAGGGATTTGACGGAAGAGAAAGCCGTCCTGACAGCTCTGGCAGAATCGCTCGCTCCTTACGAGCTTCTGGTGACATATAACGGCAAGACCTTCGATGTTCCGCTGCTTGAAACAAGATACACGCTGGCGCGCATGAAATCGCCGTTCTCGCGGATGGTCCACCTTGACCTGCTGCACCCGGCGCGCCGCCTGTGGAAGCTGCGGCTCGAAAGTTGCCAGCTCAAAAACCTCGAGCGGGAAATTCTTGGCATCGCGCGGAATGGGGATGTTCCCGGTTCCGAGATTCCGCAAATTTATTTCGATTATCTTCGTTCGAGGAATGCAAGGGGATTGCAGCCGGTTTTTTTTCACAACGCACTGGACATCGTGACACTCGCCGGAATCACGGTTGAGGTGGGGCAGGCTATTGCGACAGCCGGTGACGGGGCAGATTGCGATAGCCGCGATCTTTTCAGCCTCAGCCGTGTTCTCGATCGCGCAGGGGCCTCAGAACTGGCTCGGGAGACGTGTCTGAAGGCGATTGCTCGCGGTCTGCCGGAATCGGTTGAACCCCAAGCCCTGTGGCAACTTGCCGCCCAGCACAAGAGAGAGCGCCGCTATGACGAAGCTGTTGAAGTCTGGAAGAAGATTATTAGCCTGGAATCGCAGTACGTAGCGGAAGCCTGCGAAGAACTCGCCATTCATTACGAGCATCGCGTGCGCGACACAAACAAAGCTTTGGACTTTGCCGAAGCCGCCTTCCGGCGTCATCAGGAAAATGCAAGCCCTCGTTCCCGGCAGCAGAGGATTTTACGCCGTCGCGAGAGGTTGTTGCGGAAGTCGCAGAAAGCCTGCGCCACTTCAGCGAGCCAGCCCCAACTGCCCAGTTGAGCGGTTCAAGGTGCCTCCTCGGTTCTCCCTTTGGATTCGAAGACCACCTGTTTCCGGACTACGGTTTCCTGGTTGGTGACGGAATTCTTCCGGATGGTTTGCAGCTCTCCAACAAGCTCCATGTAATCGGGGTCATCCTTTTTCTTTCCTTTGCCGCGTTGCACAGTGCCTGAAAAGCGGTAGTACAATTCGTGGATCGTGCGCGTCCGGAACTCCACGTGATCGCCTTTCCGTTCGCCGATGGTAATCGGATAGCTTAAGACTGCGTCGGACTCGGACTCTCCCTGCAGTACGTCGATGTATCCCTTTACCATCTGGTCCTCTTGCAGGATGGCCAGTGTGTTGTACGGTTCAAGGAATTGGTAATCGCCGGTCATGTCGCTGACCTGACTGGTTGTCGATTGGGCTTTCAGGTTGCTCCAGGCTGTGAGAGTAGCGAAAGCGACGGCGATCCATGTACCCCTGCGCCATAAACTAAGCAACGGACGTCGATCCTGCTGTGTCTTGCGACTGACCATGCGCATAGTTCTTTGCCCCAACCTTCATTTAGAGTGTCCGCGATCCCAGAAAGACAGTTTATTCCCCGATCGTGCCCGGGGCAAGCTGGCAACCTCATCAGTAATGCAACGCTATGCTCCTTCATAGCATATCGGGGGGTTCAAGCGGGCTATCCATGCAACGCTATTGCTTGCTGACTTCGAGCAATAGATGCGTCATAAACTTTGTTGTCAGCGTCGGGTCCTGGCCGGTTACTGTCCCCAGGTCTTTTTCGTGTTCGTAATCGATTACTCTGTAATGGCCGGATTTTTCAAGGCCGCGCAATTCGATCTCTCCTTGCCAAGGCACGGCGGGATCAGGAGCAAAGAAGGCGTAATACATCTTGCCGTCTTTTCTGATGTCATAGCCCTCCGGAACATCGTAACCGTACGTGTAGAGGTTCAGAAAGGTCCCGCTGGATAGCATCTTATCGTTGTAGATGGCGGTCCATTTCTTCCAGATCGCTTCCTTCCGAGGATTCAGGTAAACCTCTTTGAAATGTGGGCCGGGATCGGGCCACACAAACTTGGTTCCCACTACCCCGCCGGTTCCTACGGTTGAAGCAAAGTCCATGCCCATATCGATTTCGTTGTCGCCTTTGAAAACGATTTTGGTCAGTTCGACGTGATCACCGTAAACTGCTGCCTGTGGGCCGAGAAGGGCTTTGTACATTTTGATCCGCCGTCGTACCTGGATCGAACCCACCGGGTCGGCTGTTACAGCCTGGTCCATATAGAGCAGCCAGGCAAAGTTGGGTGGTGTTCCGCAGGGGCAGCTTTGCGTGACGCTTTCGGGTTTGAGGGCGCGCGTGGTTTCAAAGATTTCCTTATAGATTTTTGCCATGGCGCGGATGGAATCCTTTGGAGACTTGTGGTGATGCGCCGGGTTGTAGCATTCCGGGACGGTGTAGATGTTGTCCAGCTTGCTCCCGTCAAATCCCCAATCGCGGATAAATTTCTCGGTCAGTTTCTTGTAGTATTCCTGGACTGCCGGAACGGCCGGGCAGAGCGCCGCCAGACCGCGAATCATTTTTGCGGGTTTGCCGTTCTTGTCGAGGATCAGCCAGTCGGGATGTTCCTTGGCGACCTTCGCTACTGTGTAACGATGCCCATCATAACCGCCGAAGCCATCCTCAACCGCAATGGGCAGCCACCAGATCTGTACAAAAATTCCCTGTTGGTGGAATCCATCAACCATCCTCTTGATGGAGTCGCCGGGAAAAGTGTCGGACCGCGGGTCCCAGTCGCCATAGGTATCGAACCAGCGGTCGTCGAGAGTTGCCCAGCGAATATGGAGTTCTTTTAGCTTGGGAATTGTCCCCAACATCTGCTTTGGAGTGACATCTGCCTCGTAGCCCCAGCCGCACCAACTGATCTGGTAATCCGCGTTGCTGGGTTTCGGCAGGTTCCAGCCCTGGCGTTGCAGCACCTGTGAATAAAGGTGCAGAGGCTCATAAAAGTCACCGGAGTAGACCGCGACAAACCCCCTGGGAGTCGAATAGCTCTCTTGGGGTTGAAGTGTTGTGTCCGGTTGAAGGACCATGGCGGCATTGACACGGCTGCTGGGGCCGACGTCAACGGGCATCGAGAGCACCCACGGGATCGTTTCGATGTGCCCGATGGCTTCTCCAACTTTGTCCGTCCAGAAGGCGACAACCGGAATTCCACCGCCTTCGCCCGAGGGTCGCATGCCGCCCATCAAATTCTGCCGGGAAAAGTGGTCGGAGATTTCCACAACGTCATCTTTACCCCATTTTTCGCTGGACCCATGAAACGACCACATCTGGTACGGTGGCACTGCGGGGTCGATGAGTGAAGCATTCAACCGACGACGGTTGGCAACCACTTTGCTCAGGCTGACGGGCTTGTTCGCAAGGTTCTTGTACGAGGCAGAAGTGATCAGCAAGCCGGGGAAGTCATCGTAAGCCTCAAATGCCAGCGATTCCTCAATCGCCACGCCATTTTCCGCTTTGCTTCGGCCCGTGATCTCAACGCGTTTGCCCGTTTCGCCTGTCTTGCCGTGCGCCGCGGATACTTTGACGTGATCAAAGTCGAGGTTGAATCTGCCAATCTCCCTCCCTGCCACAGTCAGAGAGTTTGGAGTTGACTCCCCTGTTTCGCTCGGATCGTCCAGTGTGAAGCGTATTCCATTTTTAAGCAGGTAAGCCTGGACGTTGCCGGACCGCAGGACCTCAAACTCCGCCACCGCGGTCCTGATAGTGACTGGCCCTCCTGTGTCAGCGGTCACGACAATTCTTGAAGACGATTCACCGGTGGCGGGCGGCGAAGAAGTTTTCTGGCAGGCAAGCATGGCAAGTGAGCTTGCCAGGACGAGACACCTTACGACTGACGCAAAACGAAACGGTCGGCGCATCAACTCGGTCCTCCGGGCACCATCTAGTGGGACTCTGTGACGGTCCTTGTGGCGATTATACTTCAGACCACGATATTCAAGTTATCGGTTTGGGGGATTGCTTCCTGATGCCTGGAGCATCGGTTGGCCGGTTCGCGATTTGGAGGGGGGCAGTGGTGCGTGGGAGATTGCGGTGGCCTCTATGGTTTGGCACTCTCGTAGCAGCCGAGCACACGGAGGAAATTGGTGACTTCCTGCAGGTGATCCAGTGCCCTTCGGCAACGTTCCTCTTTAACATTGCCGGAGAAGTCCAGATAGAAGAAGTATTCCCAGGGGCGCCCGCTTAAAGGCCGCGATTCCATTTTACTGAGATCGATATCGCGCAGGGCGAAAACGCTAAGACATTTGTAAAGCGCACCCGGCACATTCCTAGTTGAAAAAACGATGGAAACCTTGTTGGCCTTTTGGGAGACAACAGGCTTGGGAGAAAGCAGGAGAAAACGAGTAAAGTTCTCTCGATGGTCTTCGAGATGAGTTTTCAGAATTCGAGCCGCATAAAAGGATGCTGCAACCCTGCTGGCGATGGCAGCGGAGCCGATGGGTTTGTCGCCAGCCAGCATCTTGACGCTCCCGGCGGTATCGTAGAACGGGATTCTTTCAATTTTCGGATGTGCAGCAAAAAACTTTTGGCACTGGGCCAGCGCGACGGGATGTGAATAGACGCGCTGAAGGTTTCGGAGCGTGGTACCCGGAAACGCGATCAGGTTGTGCACGATCCGCAGCTTGACTTCGGCCACGATGTGGAGATCGTTCTTCAACAGAAGATCGTAGTTTTCATAAACCGAGCCGGCCAGGGTGTTTTCGATGGGCGCCAGACATCGGGTTGCTTTGCCCTTTGTGACGCTGGCGAAGAGGGCTTCAAATGTTGGACAGGGTAACACCTGAATGTTCTGGCCTAGCAGTTTGTAAGCGGCTTCTTCGCTGAAAGCCCCACGTTCGCCCTGGAATGCAATTGTTTCTTTCTTCATACGGCAGGCAAATCTCCTCGCTTCTTTGAAAACCGAATCCTGCTAGACGAACGGATTGTGATCTTCCGGGCGGGCAGGCGAAGGTGGACCGCCGCCCAGCAGCCCTCTGAAAAAGAATTCAACACATCCCTCAGTAAGTTCTTCCTGCGTGATGGGGCCTTCCGGGCGGTACCACTGATAGAGCCAGTTGATGGTGCCGAGAAGGTTGAAGGCGGCAAGGGCGGGCGCGATCAACCGTTGTTGTCCAGATTGGTCCTGCACCTGGGCAATCAGGTCTTCAAGAAAATGGATATAGGCTTTCTTTCGGGTGTTGATTTTCTTGCGCAGCGCCCCTTTTAGTGAGCGGTTTTCGTGCAGGATCACCGTGATCTCGAGGTCTCGGGCACGAACTACGAGGTCGATATGGCCGATGATCGTCTGGCGAAGCTTTTCCTTGGGGTCCTCAATGGATTTGACCTTTTCGAGCACGGTCTCATCGAGAATGTCCATGCCGTAGTTCATGATCTCAAACAGAAGCCGGTCTTTGCTGCCCACGTGATGATAGAGTCCTGCCTTGGTTAGCTTGACGGCCTCTGAAATATCCTGCATGGAAGCGCCGTCATAACCTTTTTCGTAGAATACACGGGCAGCTACCCGGCAGATTTCCCGGAGCCTTTGTTTGGGATCAACGGCTTCAGCCATAAGGATAACCCCACAAAATGATTGCGCCGACAGTCTACCACAACCTGCAATGGCCGAGGGAAGGCCGCATAAGAATTCTGCTCGAAATCCATGAACAGGAACCTGGCGCATCGTAGGAAACCGGCTCTGCCAGGGATATTTACTGCAAGGACGAATTCACCCGGGATGTCCACAAACTCGATATCCAGCTCAGTTCGATCACGCTGCCGTTTTGCTGCCCGAATCATTCCTGAGTTGGGTTCGTGCGCATAGATTTTCGTTGTCGCTGCGGGACTGTAATGGGTGAAGTTTGCACCAGCGGCCGACACCGGTCATGAGTACTTTCCCCTGTGTCAGCACAACAATCCCCTGACGAACTGCAAGAAGCACCAAACTCGTCCAGTAGATCAGTGACACTTGGGCGCCGTATTCGAGTCCAGCATTTGGCCGGTGCCAATATGTTTAATCCACCCTGGGACTTAGTTTCCGGCAGAATCGAGTAATCGAAGAGGCGGTTTTGCGATGAAGGAGAAGTGATTTTCGGTGGAGCAGATTGCGGCGGTTTTGAAGCAAGCGGAGGCAAGGGGCCCGGTGGCCGCAATGATTGGTAAAGTGGGGATTTCGGAGCAGACTTTTTATTGCTTGAAGAAGCCGAGAAGCTTACTCTTGGAGTGACATAAAAAAAGCGGGCCCCTCAGGGCCCCATCATGCGATGTAAATTCTCTCACTTCCCTTTGTCTCAAAGCTCGGGCACGTCAAAATTCACAATGAAAGCCACTCTTGCGATGACAATCCCTGTGCGCTGCTTTCGCTTCATTTTCGCACCCGCTAAAATTCCTATCTTTCCCTGCCTTTTCCTCCTGCTTCCATTTCTCTTTCCGGATCTGCCGCCGGGAGACATCGCTGCTGCCTGTCTCCCGGCCGACCTCTCATTCTCTTAGAAGATGAACCATGCCGTAAAGTACGCCGCGTTGTTGTCCGAGGCGTTCCTTCCTGCCCCGTCGTAGTTTGTCTTCCCTCCGTTGAACTTAAGGTACCCTGTGTATTGCGCGGTGAAATCGATATTCTGCCACGGCCAGTAAGCAAACTGCAGAATATACCCGTCGCTACCGGGATCGCCGTTCGCGCTGCCGTCAATCGCGCTTTGCGCATACAGCACCGGATCCGTCGTCCCCCATGTGTTGAAGTATCCCGCGGTCGCGCCGTACTTGTCACCGAAGTGATACGTCCCATCCAGCTTGTACGTGCTCAGATCGTGCTTTGGCATCGCCGCGCCACCCAGCCCGTACGTCGCTACCAGATTCGTTGATTCGTGGATGTACGTCGTGTGCACCGAGATCGAGTCGTTGTCCAGCTTCGGCAAAGCACGCTCGTACTGCGCGTCTGCCGCCACGTCCGTAAAATAATCCTCCGGGCCCATGATCCCACCCGGCGTCGAGGCGGCGTGCATCCCGTACGTCCCCACTTCCAAGTAGTTCTTCCCCATTGTCTGCTGCCAAGCCAGCCGCCAGTACGGCGCTGCCCCTCGGATGTTGATGCCACAGCACGTCCCATCGTTGGGCTGCGGATTCCCGATGTGCACCGAGCGATACACTGCCGCGGCTCCATAAAGATGGTCATTCCACATCGCGTAGGCCCCTACGCCACCCACGTCCTGCGCCAACCCGCCGTCGATCAGCGTCCCCGCCATTGGTGTCGGCGTCTGGTCCGGGCCCACCCACGGGAATCCCCATGCAGGCGTATCGTTCCACAAATCTTCCACCGTCGGGTTATTGTTGAACGTAAATCCGTATACCAAGTCTTTTCCTGCAAAGGTCTTCCGGTTCGAATACCGTACGTCGGTGTTGTCCCAGCTGAAGTGGTCCCCCTGTGAATCGTAGGTCACCTGGATAAAGCTCCCTACGTGATCCGAAATCGCTCCCGCCAGAAACAGGCTCGCTGACTGCGGAAATTCAGCGTTCCAGTTCTCCGTCCCAGGCCGCGGGCGGTTCGTCCCTGAGTACGAAAACTGAATGAAGGCCGCGATCGGCATATAACGGTCCAGGCTCAGCCCCGCTTGGTGCCGCGCCGGCTTCGCCGTAATCTGAGGCATCCCCGTCATCGTGTATCCGTTTAACTTGAATGCCCGGCCGAACGGCGTCAATTCCGGCGGTATTGTGTGGCACGAACTGCATGGCAATCCCGTCTGCCGCGCATAACTCGTGATCGCCTTCAACCGCGTGCTTCCCATCAACAGCAGTCCCACTACCGCGACTATTGTCCATATGTACTTGTTCACATCTTTCAACGAACTCATCAAGACACCTCCAGAACAATTAGCTGCAAAAGCGTACGTGCCCAAGCAACAATCCTTCACGACCTGTCCACCACGCAAAGCAACGGGCAGACCCGACGCCCGGAAACGCAACTCTCAAACCCTACTTGAGGATCTCCCTGACTTTTGCTGTCAGCTTGGAGATGCTCTGAATTGGCCGGCGAGGCATACGCCGAAGCTCATCATATAAAGGGAGCATGACCTCAAAAAATTCCAGCATCGCGCGCAGGCGCTCTTCCGTGTACTGGTCTTCTTGGACCTCAGACTGCGCCAATTCATCCAGGCACTTATGCAACGTTGCCACCGTCGGCTCAATATCCCGCCGTCTGCGCTCATCAAGCATTACTCGAAACATTTCCCAAGGGTCCTTGATCGCTTCATAGTATTGCCTGCGGTCGCCACGGAAGTGCACCCCCTTGATCAAACCCCAGTTCTGCAACTCATGAAGGCCTGCACTGACGTTTGAACGGGAAAACGAGAGAGCCGTCACAACATCCTCGGCGTTTAATGGTTCGGGGGAAAGGTAAAAGAAAGCGTGGATCTCCGCAACGGTGCGATTAACGCCCCACTTGCTGCCCATATCTCCCCACCAGGCCACAAATTCTTCAGTTGCGGTTGAAAGGCCCATCCTATAATACCGAATTGCCCGAAATTATTGATAACACCGAAATATCAATCAACACGAAATAATTTGCAACAGCAGAACCTGACTCGACCGTGACGCCCATCACTTCGAATTGTGATTACCATCACTTCAGGTAGACGCCTAGTCCGCCGCGGCCGACTAACCTATTCATAATAAAATAATTACTAAAGTCAGTTTGTATTAGCCCATTATGGACAGCTCGACGATAACGAGTAAAAAGAGTCTGCCCGGAAGACATCTCTGCCGCTTCTTGAGCCGGAAGTCGGAGTCAGCCGTCAGCATTACGAGGCGGAACCAACGGACAAAGGCTCATGGTTGCACTGTGTTTCGAGCACAAATCCTGGCTAAGAGAACATTGAAGGCGCTTAATTTGGGAAAGGACAGATTGTGTGTTTCCAGAAAGTCAAGACGAGCGGATAAGCAATAATTGGATCTGTCGAATCGGGCCGTGATGGTTCGAGGAGCCTTCCTTGCAGCGGGTCAGTTGAGAAGGTCCTTAATAGTGGCCGTTACTTTGAAGAGATTTTGAATGGGGTCGCTCGGGAGGCGTCGAAGCTGGTCATACAGGGGAATCATCGTATCGAAGAAGAATACGACATCACGCATTCGCTCCAGTGTGTGGGTGTCTTCGGGAACTGTGTGCTCCTGCACTTCGAGGCAGGAGTGGAACACGCTGATAGCCGGGTCGATCACTCGTCGCTTATGGTCGTCAACGATGATACGGAACGCTTCCCAGAGGCTCTTCTTGGTTTCAAAGTATTGTCGCCTTTCACCGCGAATGTGGACCGGACTAATCAGACCAAGCCCTTCCAGTTCCCTCAAGCTTGCACTCACATTCGAGCGTGAAACTGAAAGGAGGGTTGAAACATCTTCTGCGCTCAGTGGTTCAGCCGAAAGATAGAAAAGCGCATGCACCTCAGCAACAGTGCGGTTTACGGACCATTTGCACGCCATGTCCGCCCAAACCGATATAAATTTCTCTGCGCTGGGTGCAAGGGTCATATATTCTGGCTCGTCCAGTTCAGTTATCTTCATGTTCAGTCAAACTGCCGGATTGCAAACTATGCTGCACCAATAGAGAAATTGAGCCAGTGATGCATCTCACGCATTCCAGTGAGCCATGTCACATTAGGTCCTGAAGCCACGGGCTTGCTAAAGACAACTGAACCGTCTGGTAGGACAAGAAATTCAATCCTAGCGAAGGGACCTGCCCGGATGTGACTCCTCGTCTTCGGCCGACCCATACCAAATCGTTGTGACCCCTGCTTCTCAACATTGAGTTCCAGACCACTGTTTGCTACTATTGGCTCGCATTCGATCCCAGCCAGCGGAGGGTTCCCATGGCACCCCGGTCGCGCATTGCTTTCCTCCTGATTGTTGCAGTCAGTTTCTTCCTTTCGTCGTGTGGGCCAGGCATCGGTTCACACGGCCTGAAGGCATGGTATGTGGACTCGCTTGTCAAGGTCTTTCCGGGTGACAGCGTTGGTACAGGCCAACTCGTCCGCGCCGCATACACAGCGGCGAGAAACCAGCATGTCAACATCCAGATTGCCTTGCGTGCGACTCAAGCCTTCCCGGCGGTTACGGCGCGCCTGGAGGCGCCCAAGGACGGCGCCGGTCACACAATCGCCTCCACTGGTCTGAGCATCCGGCCAGTCGGTTACGTGGTTGTCGGCTCGCACACACCTGGATCACCTGCCGATGAACTCGTAGGAACAGCTCCCGGGTGGTATCCGGACCCGCTGCTTGCCCTCCCGGTTGATCTTGAAGCCAACCGGACGCACTCCCTCTGGGTCGAGATCCATGTGCCACCGGACGCCACTCCGGGCAATTACCGCGGCATCGTTGATGTTGAATCTGGCCAGCAGACGCTGGCGCGCCTTCCCTTCCGACTCACAGTCGTAGCGGCAACGGTGCCAGAGAAACAGTCGCTCAACGTAACCAACTGGTTTTCACTCGACGACCAGATATCACAGCAGTTTTTCGGCGTACCGGAATTTTCCGATGGGTGGTGGAAGCTGGTGGGCAACGTTGCTCAGGTGTTTGCGGCACATCGCCAGAACGTGGTTTTCACTCCGCTAATGGAGCTTGTAAAGCCCACGATTTCCGGCGGGACCGTGCGTTACGATTTCAGTGACTTTGACCGCTGGGTGGAGACTTTCCAATCGGCCGGTTCGATGCGGTACATCGAAGGCAGCCACTTGCTGACGCGACCATACTACACGGCACCGCTGGGCGTTGAGATTTTTGAGCGCCAGGGCGGCAAGGTGGTCACCCAAACGCTGCCTCCTGACTCGCCTGCGGTCAGCCGCTTCCTTGCCAGCTTCCTCACAGCCCTTGACAAGCACCTGGAAAGCAAAGGTTGGAAGTCGATTTACCTTCAGCACGTGCTGGACGAAGCGCACGGTGATGAGATCCCTTACTACGGCAGGATTGCGACTCTTGTTCGCCGATACATGCCCGGTGTGCAGACCGTAGACGCCATCGACGCCCAGCACATTCCGGAGATTGTCAGGAACGATTGCGACATCTGGGTGCCGCAACTGGGCAGGTTCGATGATGCAATGGACGTGCTGGAGCAAAGGATTCAGAGCGACCATCCTGTCTGGTATTACACCTGCCTCTATCCGCAGAAAAGATACATCAACCGCCTGATGGATTTCCCGTTGATCAAGACGCGGCTGCTGCCGTGGCTCGATTTCCGTTACGGCTTTACGGGGTTCCTGCATTGGGGCGGAAACTTCTGGACTCCGAAGCCAATGCTCGACACCCAACCTGTGATCGACAACAACACCGAGCTTCTGCCTTCCGGCGATGCCTTCATCTATTACCCCAACCGGGAGCAGATGACGTTTGACAGTTCGATCCGTATGGAGACTTTCCTGGCGGGAGTAGAAGATTACGAATTGCTGCACCAACTGAAAGCTTCGAACCCCACTGAGGCCGACCGCCTTGCGAAGGCCGCCATCTCTTCATTTACGGATTACGTTCGCGATCCGGCCGCATTCCGGAAAATCGAGACTGAACTCCTGGCAGCAGCGTCCAAACCCTAGCCAGCCAAAGAAACGTCGAACTACAACCAGGAGCGGTGCCTTTGTGCAAAAACAAAACGCCCTTCGGAGCGCCAACTAGGTGCAACGGAGGGCATCAAGAAATGATGTGTCCGCTGAGGCCCGCAGAGGGCGAAGCCTCTAACCTTCCATAACGCTTGGCTCGCAGCCGGGGAAGGCAGCCTTCAGGGAGCGGGCGTTTCCAATGCAACCTGCCTGGCAGACCGCGCCAGCGTCGCGATCAGCGGGGAACCCGTCGCGTCCGCCATCAATATCCCGGGAAGAGTGTTCATAATTTTCTGGAAGAAAGGGTTTCAGATTGATGCGGAACGGCCCAAACAGCGGGCTCCTCTGTTTTTGAGACCAGCCTTTCGATAAGCTCGCAGTACTCGTCCATCAAGTGGACACGTGAAAAGGACTCGCGCACAAATCGCCTTCCCATCTCACCCATGGCGCGGCATAGCGCCGGGTCCTCGTGCAGTTTTCGGATTGCGGCGGCCAGCGCGGCACCATCAGAAGGTGCCACGGAAAGCCCGCATTGCGCAGTTGCAACCAGGCTTGCTGCTTCACCGCCCACCGAACAGATGATCGGCTTCCCGGCCGCCATGTACTCGTAAAGCTTGGAAGGGATCGTGATTTCAAACAGAGGGTCGCGGCGCAGGGCTAGCAGGAGAGCATCGCAGGACGCCAGGATGGTGGGCACGCGCTCGCGCGGCACGCCATCGAGGAACTTTACGTTCGCAAGCTCCCGGATCCTTGCCAGCGTTTGGAGGCGTTCCTTGTCGGTACCTTCGCCGGTCAGGAGGAACGTTACGGGCCGGTCAGCAAGTGCGGCGGCGGCATCGAGAAGCGTTCCAAGGCCTTGTGCCAGTCCAATGTTTCCCACGTAACCTACAACGAACTTTCCACCTGGCAGATGGGCAGCTCTGAATTCGTCGCTGTTTTTGCAGCCTTCGAACATCTCCACATCAACCCCGTTGTGGATGACGGCCACGCGCGCCGGGCTGATTCCAAGGCCGAGAAGATAGCGCCTGAATCCTTCCGTGATGCAGACGATCAACGCGCAGCGGCGGTAGAAAAATTGCTCCACGCCTCGTAACAGGCGGAGAGCCAGACTGGGCCGCATCACGCCCACAGCCAGCACCGAATCCGGCCAGATGTCCTGAAGATCAAAGACCAGCGGGGCACGACGCGCCCAATGAATGAGCATCGCGGCCAGACCTGTTGGCAAGGGAGAAACCGCCAGAATCAAGTCAGCAGGCCCCTGCCGCAAACCATCACGAACTGCCGAAAGCAGGAAAGTTCCGTAGGTGAGCAGGCGATGGAGCACCCTGGTATCCGTCGAGCGGAACACGGGTACCCGCACCACGCGGTAGCACCCGGCAACCACCTCCACACCCGGTGCCGCGCGGCAACCGGGACGGACCATGCTGGAGGGATGATTCGGGACACCGGTAACCACCGTCACATTGTGACCCCGTCCAGACAGGCTCTCCGCCAGATCTTGGGCGCGCCTGCCCGTGGCAACCGTTTCTGGCGGGAAGTGCTGAGAGAAGATCAGGATCTTCATGACCGGCGACTGACTTCCTTTACGCGCCTACACGACCATCAGGCGAGGCGTGTTCCTGATCTCCCCCTCCAAGTAGTAGTATTCCTTCATCCATTCGAGGGTCAGCCGCAAGCCTTCGTCCAGGGGGACCTTCGGTTGGTGGTCCAGGTTCCTTACGGACTTTGCCATGTCAATCCTCTTGTTCTTCGTCGTAAAAGGTTCCGATTCGCAGTAAGTCACCAGACGGTCGTCTTTGCCCAGGATATCCAGGATGATATCGGAGACGGTCTTAATATCATGGTACTCTCCGGAGCCGATGTTGTAAGCCTCGCCGGGAATGAAGTTGTCGACGATATTGGCCAGCGTGCAAGTCGCATCTGTAACGTAAGTAGAACTCCGGTGGTGGTTGAGATAAACAGTGTAGGGAATGTCGCGCAGCGCGCGGTAACAGAAAAGGCAATTCACGCTACGATAGTTGCTGTACTTTTCCCCCGGCCCGTAAAGGTTGAACAGCCGTACGCGGACGCTTTCCGTACCGAACATGCGGGCGGAGTTCAGCACCTGCATCTCTCCCACCCACTTGGTAATGGCATAGTCGTTCAACTGCCGAACTTCATAGCGGTCCATCACGTCTTCACTCATCACGCCTTCCCAGTCACCGTAGACTTCGGAGCTTGAGAAATAGACCAGGCGAAAGCCGTGCTTCTCCTGCATACGGAGGACGTTCTTGGTGCCGATGGTGTTGCTGCACCATAGGTTTTCAAAAAAATCTTCACCGTTCCACCGGCCGAACTCAGCGGCCAGATGGTAGACGTAGTCAAAAGGCCTGCTTTCAAAAACGCACTCCAACTGCCGGTACTGCGAGACATCGCAGCGCATATATTGAGGATCATGATGGTGATAAAGATCGCACATCCAGACGTCGTGTCCGCGGAGCCGCAGTTCCTCCACCAGAAAGTTCCCAACGGTCCCCAAACCACCCGTAACGAGGATTTTCATTTTGGTCTCCTTGAATTACATGTTTTCGGCGCTTGCTATATCAAATGAATTTTCCAAGGATGCTTTCAGGCGAGCCGACAGCAGATCCCTGGATGGTCGAGTTTCAAGAATTAATTAACGGTAAGTTGATATGAGCAGAGTGCCGGAAGGATAATGCGTCCCCAGCGCGCACGAATCCGACTCGCTCCCTGCGTGCTACCCGTGGTGTCGTACAGTGCCGAGGGGGTCGCGGACCGACATCTCGGTTAATACAAACGTCGCGTCCGCTGAAGCCGCGCATGCCCTCGCGGGCGGGATGCCCGCCTGCCGGTTCTCCAAAATTCTGGCGCTGATCAGAAACGGATACCAGAAACTCCATAGAACGTGATAAATCAGCCCCGCGCGCCCATCCAAGAAACCGAGCTTCAGGAAATAGTTGCGAATGAAGAACGGAAAGGGCCTGACCAGAAGCGGCAAGCGATTCCAAATCTGCAATTTGATCCAGCGTTTCCTCTCCGCCTGGCTACCCCATAAACGCGCCCGGATGGAACACGCCTGCTCTGCTTCGGACTTTCCGCGGACATATTCTTCGGCTTCGAGCCCGGCGTACCGGTTGTGCTTCTGGATCCAGTCGCTCAAGGGCTTGCGGTCGCAATGGTCGAATGGGGCGTGCAAGTAGCCCTTCGGCCCTTCCAGCACCAGATGTTCGCTGATGCCGTGCCGGCCAAAGCGGCCTGCACTGCGCCGAAACAGGCGCACAATCCACGTGGGATAAAGCCCTCCATGTCGGAGCCATTTCCCCCCAAAAAAGAAACGCCGCTTCATCCAGTAACCGGCGTACCGTTGTGAAGGGTCGGTAACGGCCCGAGCGATCTCATCCGTGAGAGAGGGGGGAACTCGCTCATCGGCATCCAGCACAAGAACCCAGTCGTTTGCGAAGGGAAGATTGTCAAGAGCCCAGTTCCACTGCGCGGCGCATGTTTCAAACGTATGCCGGCAGATCGTGGCGCCAAGGCTCTCTGCAAGCTCAACCGTCCTGTCGGTGCTGAACGAATCTACCACAAACACTTCGCTTGCCCAGTCGACGCTTTCGAGACAGGCAACAATATTGACCTCTTCGTTGTAGGCAAGCACCAGCACGCTGACGGGAGTTTTGGCGAGTTGTTTGATCATAGAACGGGAGAAACGGCATGATAACCAGGGCATGCGCCTGAGCCGTGGGCAGCGGCCATGTCCACGACCCGCCCGGCATGAGCGCTCCAACTGAATCTCGCGGTTGCCTCCTGCCGTCCGATCTCACCCAGGCGGCAGCTAAGGGCTTCGTCAACAGCCAGATTCAGCAATCGGGCAGCAAGATCATCCGCGTCCAACGGGTCGAAATAAAGTGCGGCCCGGCCGCAAACTTCCCGGTTGACAGGCACGTCCGCTGCTAACACGGGCAGTCCGTGCGACATCGCTTCTGCCATGGGAAAGCCGAACGACTCCGCGACCGACGGGAATACAAAGATGTCTGCCAGCCGGTAAAGAGCATCGGTCTCTTCGCGGCCCAGCGGGCCGGTGAATTTCACGTGCTCAGAGATTCCAGTCTGGCGCGCCAGAGCAATGTCTTCCCGGGAAGTAACAGTCCAGGCGGCGCCAGCCCAGGCAGGGTCGGCAGTGGTTATCAGCTTGAACCTTGTGCCAGGGCGGGAATTCAGGATCGCCATAGCTTTCAGAAGCGTGTTGAGGTTCTTGTGCTCGCTGTAAAGCGAAACGTAAAGCAGCCGGATTACGCGGTTGAACTTTGCCCCTGACTGGCTGGTTGTTTCGTTCCGCGACTTCCGATGCGGGGTCGGTATCTCGACACCGAACGGGTTCACCACGGCACTTTTCACCTGTACATACCTGCTCAGATCATCGAGCATGGCCTTCGTCGGGGTTATCACTACGTCTGCCGCCCGCACACTCTGCCAGACCAGCCTGCAACGGAGCGCGAATGCCAGGCGGTATCGCCAGGTATGTCTCGGAAGAAATTGTTCCCGATAGATATCTGAAGAATAGAGCGGATTGGTAATCAGCAGAAGCTGCCGCACAGGGCAGCGGAACATCGCGAAATTCGCAATCGAGAATAGACAGTCAGCATTGTTTCGTCTCAGAAAGCGGCGCAGCGTCACTTGCTCCCACCACAACCGTTGCACCGTGCCCGAGTGGCTGATTCGAGTGGGAAGCAGATGGACGTTCGAGTGGTATCCGTGCAACAGACGGGCCGTTTCCGGCGGTAGGAAGACCGTGAATTGATCATCATGGGCAGCAGACAAATGCCGAAGTAGTTCTGCAAGGTAACGGACCGCCCCGCCTATTTTCGTCGAGGCTGCGTTGATCACAATTTTCATGGCCGTGAAATTCCCTCACTCGCATGCGGCAGGTCCTGAAGCTTGGCAGAGGCGTACACAAGCGCCGTACTCTCTTGCGCCTCACACGAAAGCAGGAGCCCGCTTTCCGCCAGCAGCCGGGCAAGACGTTTCCGAAGAGCCCGAGAAGTAAAATTCTCAATCGCCCATTGCCGGCCTTTCGCACCCATTCGTGCGGCGAGCAGAGGGTCACGCAGAAGCCTGACCAACCCGCCTGCCACCTCGGACGTCGATTCCGGATTGACCAACAAACCGGTCTGCTCATGGAGCACCGCCTCCGCCGCACCGCCGCCGGTACTGCCCAGTACAGGTTTTTCGGCAAGTGCCGCCTCCACATAAACCCGGCCAAAGCCTTCACCCTCCCAACTATTCCGCTTGAGTTGAGCTGCCCGGCTGGGCAGGGCAAAAACATCGCAGGCTTTGTAGTACGCAGCCAGCTCGGCGTCCGAAATTCCACCCGCAATTTCAACGTGGTCCTGCACACCTACTTCACGCGCCAGCGATTTCAGACGAACGGAATCGTTGCCTTCGCCCACAATCACATAGCGCGTGTCCGGGATGTTCCTCAGCACTTCCGGCAGGGCTTTGATCACTGTGTCGTAACCCTTGTAAGCAAACTCACGGGTAACACGGCCCACTGAAAGAATGCATTTCCTTTTGCGCTCCGGCATACTCGGGTGGCGACTATTTGCAGGCGCCAGCAAGGCGGCAAAATCATCCGGGATGGCGTTATAGAGCACGCACATTTTGCTCTGCGCGAGTCCGTTGGCTTTTGCAGCTGCGTCCGCTGTGTAGCGGCTGACGGGAAGCAATAGCCCCGCCTGCCGCACGGCCCAGCGTACATCCATCGGAAACCGCGACCACGCCTCGCTTCCATGCAGGGTGATCCAGAACGGAGTTCCCCAAAGCAGGCGTGCCAGCCCTGCAACGGGCGATAGTCCAAGATGCGTACAGATAACCAGGTCATATTTATTGAAGCCCAGCCGTAATGCCTTGCCTGCGAACCGGAATTTGCCCGCAGCGGTCAGCCTGCGCGCGATGGGATTGAATACGCGAAACGAGGGCCAATCTCTTCTAGTACCGATGTCGCCCAGCAGCGGCTGCACGTGGACGTTTACGCCGCCAATCAGGTCTGCCAGCACCGAGGCCAGGGCGGCCGTATACCGAGCAATGCCGCTGCGGGTATCAATGTCAGGAGTGAGAATCAGGACTCGCATCGTTGTGGCAAGGGTTTCCTTCGCACGCTGCCCGGCTTTCCGGAGTGCGACCGCGGGCCGTAGATCAACAAACCGACAGCGGCAAAGATGATCAGGTTGCGGAACAAATTCGTCCAGAGGCTGAAGGCGTCAACTTCCATGTTGGTGACCGACAGGAACGTCGAGGCGTAAAGGAAGAGTCGGCGCTTATCCAAAGCGCCGGTCAGGCCGGCGGTCAACGATTGGGACACAAGTCCCAGCAGAAACATTCCCCCAAGCACGCCCGCCCAGCCGTACACAGCGTACAGGTCGCCGGGATAAGTGACCGCCGTGGAGGTGCGGTCGCCGTATCCTAAAAGCACACTGAACCTGGCGCCTGCATCCAGAACCGGCTTCCTGCTCCAGGCGAACCGCGGAATAAAAGGGAAAAAGGGCAACATCCACCAACGTTCCCTACCCTGCAACACCTTGGCTGAGGGGCCCAGCGAAAGCACCAAGCCAACACTTTGCAGCAGATCCAGGCGGCTGACAGCGTTGCTCCAGCCGGACTTGGTCCACCCGCTGATACCACCTTGCTTCTGCGCCATCTCGCTGAGCGCCTCATGGCTCAGTTGCGTGGCGTCTGCAACGTTCGCGATCCCTCCTCTGTGGCGAAGCGCAGTGCGATAACCAATCGACAGCGGATAAAAGAGAACCAGAAAAAGGAAGGGTGTGAGCAGCCACACTTTCCGCGTCCTCTGGCGAACGGCGGAGGACACCAGCGCAACCATGAAAATGTCCTGCAGCAACGGTCTCTTGTTCCCGCCAATGAATCCCCATGCGCATTCGGAAAGGAATACGGTCAGGAAGAGGATTCTTCTTTTTGCGTCTTCCGGGTGCTGGTACTTTTCGATGGCGAAAACAATGAGGGCACACAAACCCAGTTTGCTAATGACACCAAGAACCTGCAACGACGCAAGATTCGCGTAATAGGCTTTCCAGGAACCAGCGTAATCCAGCAGGTGTGCGCGAAGCAGATAAATGCGCGTGGCAAAGACCACACCATAAAGCACCGTCGCAATTGCCAAAACGGAGTCGCGGCCAGCGATTGCACCCGTGCGGCCGGGCGCGGCGGCCGGCACCAATTCGAAGGGCGGACCAGATGCAACGGGCCTGCCCGTGGAAGAAGGAAGAGGCGCCCCGACATGACGCGAAGTCTTTCGGCGTCCCAAGCACATGATACCCAACCAGAAGGCCAGCGTTCCCAGCGCCACCAGTACCAGCGCCCGCAACAGGAAATTGTACTGGCCATGGAACTGCGCGCTGAGCGCTTCTATGTTGAAAAAGGAGTTCAGGGGAACCAGCCCGAAACGAATGAACATCAGAAGAGTCAGAAACACTGGTAGCCCAAACAGGCTGAGCGGGTCCGCCTGGATCCGAGTGAAAATGAACGCGGCGGAAGCCACACCCCACATTCCCAGCACAAGCAGGTACTCTTGCAAGCCAGTCGCTGGGTGGCCCGTAATCAGGAAGTCGCCCCAGATCACAGCCCCACCCGAAGCTGCCAGCAGGACAAGGATGTGAACAGGACGAATGGCGGCGTGTCCCGCATATGGCAAGCGCGAATGTAGAAGCGATGGGCTGGCCATGCGATTAGCCTGCATGCAATTCCACGAGGGCGTGGTGCGCGACCGGTGAAGGCCTGCTGAAACCCAGAATTTCCAACATGCGTGTGAGCCGCACTTCGTAGGTGTGTTCGCGGTGGGCGCGCGCGCAGGCACGAGAGGCAATGGCTCTCCGCTCTTCGGGATGCGCCAGGTAGTAGTCCACTTTCTCCTTCAATTCGCGGCGTGTGCGAAACGTGACAATCTCGTGTTCGGGTTCAAAAAGATCGGGCAGCACGGGTTTCCAGTCGGCAATCTGGAACGCTCCACAGCCCGCCGCCTCAAACAGAGTGCAATTCACTCCGTCAATTTCGGAATAGTGCATCGTGTTGAGGATAATCTTTGCCGCCCGGAATGCTTTGGCCTTCTCATCCTCTGCGATAAAGTGATGGGCGTAGCTCTTCCGAACGGGAGAATCGAGCCACGGGGGGCAGTTCCGGCCCCAGATTTTCATATCGTAGTCCGTAAAAACTTCCAGCATCCGCGCCCGGTAATAGTGCAGGCTTCCTTGAGCGGCAAGATCGCAGCCGTACTTAGTGCGATCGTCATCATCAAGTTTGACTGGGTGGTGCCACATCGGATTGCAGCATTCAGGCAGGTAATGGGCGTCTCTCCCTAGCTTGTCGCGCAAGGTCAGCGCCAGGGAGGGCTCCTTTACAAAAACCGTGTCGAAAGGGCTTGCCACCAGATATTGTCGTTGCAGGTTCGCGGTCGAGTCTGTGTACCAGCAAACCACCTTGCCGCCACACGCCTGCTTCAGCGCGCACACAATCTCCGGCGGCATCATTCCATAAGTTACAAGCACAAGGGCCGGCCGCGCAGTTCGTGCCGCCTGCACAACCTCACGGTAGATGCGCCTTTCGAGTTCGGGAAACGCCCGCGGTGCATAGTTCCAAAAGCCGTTCGCCAGCCAGTTGCCGTGGTGCCGCCCTCGTGCGCCATGGACGGTGGCCACGTGGCAACCCATGCGGGTAAGCGTCACCGCGATGTTCCGTGCAAAAGAGTCAGGAAACTGCGGGCCGACAACAAGGATTCTCATCAAATCATTCCCGCTGGGCGGGTCTCAAAAAAGCAGTCGTGGCGGTCGTTTTATTGCTGAACCGACTCCGGCATTACACCGCTACAA
>JAJYLL010000024.1 GCA_021787735.1 Acidobacteriota bacterium
CCGATTCCATGATAGACTGGCAGGAAGTTCGCAAGGTTGTTCAGGAGAGGCGCGGGCTGGCTGAGAATGTAACACTGCCCTCAGCCAAAACTCCCTGAGGGGTTTCATGCAGCATTCAGAACGCCGGGGCCGGACCGCCCGCAGCCAACAACTGAGCCGCAGGGATTTCTTCCGTATTGGATCAGTTGCCATGTCGGCCGCTGCCCCGGGCCTGCTTTTGGGGCGGACGCGCACACCGATTCCAGCCGAAAAACGCCTGGCCTTCTACAGCCTTCACACCGGCGAACACCTGAAAACCGTCTTTTGGGCCCAGGGCAGCTACGTTCCGGACGCCCTGCAGGAAATCAACTGGATACTGCGAGATTACCGGCGGAACAAGGTAAAGCCTATTGACGTGCGTCTTCTCGACCTGCTCTACGTGCTCGACCGCAAGCTTGAAACACGCCAGCCGTTCCACATCATCTGCGGATACAGGTCCCCCGCAACCAATGAGTATCTGCGGGAACACACGGCGGGAGTCGCAAAACACAGCATGCACATGCAGGCCAAAGCCGTGGATATCCGCATTCCCGGATGCCGGCTGAAAGCCCTGCAACGGGCGGCTCTGGCCCTTCGCGATGGTGGCGTGGGTATCTATCCTGTCTCGGAATTTGTTCATGTCGATGTGGGCCGGGTGCGGCAATGGCGATTCCCGGCCGGAAGTCAGCACGCACGACCTGCATAGCAGTCCGCCAAGGGCCTGGCAGCGGCAAGGCGGCTGGAATCCTCAAACAACCTGCTCAGCGCACCTTGCGCGGGAAACGCGCCTCAACCGTGGTGTGCATGCCGCCGCGCGTGGTGAACTCACCGCGTACCACAGCCCATTTGGGGCGGCATGCCCGCGCAACGTCATCCAGGATGCGGTTCACCGCATTCTCATAAAAGATGCCAAGGTTGCGGTAGGCCAAGATATAGTATTTGAGGGATTTAAGTTCCAGGCACAGCTTGTCCGGCAAATAGTGGATCGTAATAGTGCCGAAATCCGGCAGGTGAGTACGAGGGCAGATCGAGGTATATTCCGGGATGGCGATGGTGATTTCATAGCCACGGTAATTGTTTTCCCAGGTTTCGATTTCAGGTAACTCAACGGACACTCCTGAAGCAGCGTGCTGCGGAGTGTATTCGCGTTTAGGCTTCGTCTTTGGCATTCCAAGGCCTCTCCGTTCGTCCATTTGCGTTTAAGCCATTATTTTACTACAGGATGGATCCACGCTGGCAAGCTTGATGGTGATGAGGAGGAGCCAAGGGCACGTTCCGGATCCAAATTCAGTACTTGAATGGGAACGCATCAAGTATTTAAAACAGATCAAGCCCTTAATTAAGTGTAGCTTACAAATTTATATTGACAATAATACACTAAGACTTTATTATAACAACTGGCTAAGGCAATAATCGGATTGAGGCACGTAGATTTAAGGTTTTCTTGGAGATGGTTAGCCGCACTTTTCAAGTTTCTTAACGGAGGCATTCGCAATGGGAAAGATTATTGGCATCGACCTGGGTACGACCAACTCAGTGGTCGCGGTGATGGAGGGCGGCGATCCCGCAGTCATTACCAACCCGGAAGGCGGTCGCACGACCCCGTCGGTGGTCGCGTTTACAAAGAGCGGTGAGCGGTTGGTGGGCCAGGTGGCCAAACGCCAGGCGATCACGAACCCGGAGAACACGGTTTACTCGATCAAGCGGTTTATGGGACGCCGCTTTGACGAGGTCCAAAACGAGATCAAGACAGTTCCCTACAAGGTGGTTGCGGCCACCAACGGGGACTGCCGGGTGTCGGCCCTGGGCAAGGAATACCCGCCTCCGGAAATTTCCGCGATGATCCTTCAGAAGATGAAGGACGCCGCCGACCAGTATCTGGGCGAGAAGATTACCCAAGCGGTGATCACAGTTCCAGCCTATTTCAATGACAGCCAGCGGCAGGCCACAAAGGACGCGGGCAAGATCGCGGGCCTGGAAGTGCTGCGTATTGTAAACGAGCCGACCGCGGCGGCACTGGCCTATGGCCTGGACAAGAAGAAGGACGAGACCATCGCGGTTTATGACTTTGGCGGCGGAACGTTTGACATCTCCATCCTCGAGGTGGGCGAAGGGGTGGTTGAGGTGAAATCGACCAACGGCGACACGCACCTTGGCGGCGACGACATTGACAAGCGCGTGATCGACTGGATTGTGGATGAGTTCCGCAAAGACCAGGGCATTGACCTCGCCAAGGACCGCATGGCGCTGCAGCGGCTGAAGGAAGCGGCTGAAAAGGCCAAGATGGAACTCTCCACAGTCCTGGAGACGGAAATCAACCTGCCGTTTATTACTGCGGATGCTTCCGGCCCCAAGCACTTGAGCCTGAAACTGACCCGCGCGCGCTTTGAGCAGATGTGCGAAGACATCTTCCAGCGTTCCGTAGGACCGGTGAAGCAGGCGCTGAAGGATGCCGGAGTTGACCCCGGCAAGATCGACGAAGTCGTGCTGGTGGGCGGATCCACTCGCATCCCTCGCGTCCAGCAGATTGTGAAGGACCTGTTTAATGGCAAAGAGCCGCACAAAGGTGTGAACCCGGATGAAGTAGTGGCCATCGGCGCGGCGGTGCAGGCCGGCGTACTGGGCGGCGAAGTGAAAGACCTGCTGCTGCTTGACGTGACCCCGCTGACGCTGGGGGTTGAAACGCTGGGTGCAGTGATGACACCTCTGATTCAGCGCAATACGACGATCCCGACGCGGAAGACCGAGACGTTTTCAACCGCGGCGGACAACCAGACCTCGGTTGAAATCCATGTTCTGCAGGGCGAGCGCCCCAGCGCGAGGGACAACCGCACGCTCGGCAAATTCCACCTGGTTGGAATCCCGCCGGCGCCGCGCGGCATCCCGCAGATCGAAGTGACGTTTGACATTGATGCCAACGGCATCCTGAATGTCTCGGCAAAGGACACAGGCACAGGCCGGGAACAGAAGATCACGATCACCTCTTCGAGTGGCCTTTCCAAGGACGAAGTGGAGAAGATGAAGCAGGAAGCGGATTCTCACGCGGAAGAAGACCGCCGCTACAAGGAAGAGGTGGAGGTAAAGAACCGCGCGGACTCTCTGGTCTACTCCGTGGAAAAAACATTGAAGGAGAACAGAGAGAAGGTCTCCGCGGAGGACGCCAAGAACATCGAAGCGGCTATGGAAGAAGCCAAGAAAGCCATTCAGGAAGGCAAGGTGGAAGTGATTAATTCCGCCGTGGAGCGCCTGACTCAAGCTTCCCACAAGCTGGCCGAAGCCATGTACAAACAGTCCAGCACCACTCCTCCGCCGCCGGAAAGCGGCGGCGGGTCGGAACAGGCCGGCACAGCCGGGGGCGGGAGCGAAGAGAAAGCCAAAGATGGAGGTGAAGTCATCGACGCTGAAGTCGTGGAGGGAGACGACAAAAGTAAAAAGTAATCAGGAAGTCAGATATCGCATCAAACAAACTGAAGGGCGATTTCGGGAAGGAAGGGGGCGCAGTGATGGAAGAACAACTACGGCAAGAACCAAAGCAAGTTGTAGTACACCGGGCGCAGGTCGGGATTGAATGCCCGGCTTGCCACAGCAGACAGTTCGTTGAGGTCCAGCTTGATGGCCCATTGACAAATTCCCCTACTGCCGACGAAATCCGCCGGCAACTCGAAGCCTGGATTGCCTCCCGATGCCCCGACCACCTTGGACCCATACTGAAGACGAGCATGAACTGAAGCCTCGGGTCCTGGATTCGCCTCGCACGGAGCGGTGATGTGAAATCCCGCATCCCGCTCCGTCGCAAGGTAAGCGCATTGAACTTCATGTAGTGGCAACCTTGTGGCACTACAGCGCAGATAAGGCTCGGCACTACAAGCTAAAGTCGGTGCGTTGCCCGCAGCAGGAAGTCACGGTGATCGATCTCTGACCCCTCGTCCGATTCTCTCCGCAATGCAATTTGCCACATCAAACGATGTGGCAATGTAATCCTGCAAAAGGAAGACCAATATGCCCGTGGGAGCTAAACAAAAGGATTACTATGGCGTGCTGGGTGTGGATCGCAAGGCAAGCGCCGATCACATCCGAAAAGCTTACCGTCGGTTGGCGCGAAAGCATCATCCCGACGTCAACCCGGGCAACCATCAAGCGGAAGAGAAATTCAAGGAAATCCAGGAAGCTTACAACGTCCTCAGTGACGAGAAGAAGCGCAAGATTTACGACCAGTACGGCTTTTACTCTGAAAGCATACCCGCCAGCGCCTACGAAGCTTATGCACGGGGCGCCGGCGAACCCGGCGGCGCAGGGCCGACGGTTGATTTCTCGGGCTTCGATTTTTCAGACTCCGCGCCCCAGGGAGAACGCTCGGCGACTGGTTTTGGCTCAACATTCCGCGACATCTTCTCGCAGATCTTCACCCGCAGTGGCGAAGGCGAGGAGGCTGCCACTGGGCCGGATCGCGGGCGTGACGTTGAACACCACATGCATCTGAGTTTCTGGGACGCTATTCGCGGGACGCAGGTGCGGATCACCATTGGAAGAGACGAAATCTGCAATTCCTGCAAAGGGAAAGGATTTCGGAGCGGGTCCGCAGTCACCTGCTCGGCCTGCGGCGGCAGTGGCAAGGCGCAGCGCGCAGCCGGAGCCATGCGCTTTTCCCTGACCTGCCCCCAGTGTGGCGGCACGGGCCGTCAACAGAGCCGCTGCTCCTCATGCAATGGAACGGGGCACGTGCGCAAGCCGGAAACATTTGATGTGAGGATCCCGCCCGGCGTTGATACAGGATCGAGAGTGCGCGTACCCGGCAAAGGCAATGCGAGTGCTCATGGTGGTCCACCGGGGGACTTGTACATCCTGACCGACGTCGAAACCCATCCGTTTTTTGAGCGTAAAGGTGACAACATCTATGTGAAGGTCCCGATCTCCGTCACTGAGGCCGCTCTGGGAACCAAGGTAGAGGTCCCAACGCTGGACGGGCCCACTACGATTCGAATCCCACCCGGCACGCAGGGCGGGCAGAAGCTGCGCATTCGAGGCAAAGGCGCGCCCTCGCTGCGCACCAACCAGCATGGAGACCAGTTTGTAGAGGTTGAAATCAGGGTCCCGCACGTGGCCGACGAGCGGAGCAAAGAGATTCTGCGCGAGTTGGATCGGCTGAACCCGTCAGATATTCGGAGCGAATTGCGAAAGTATCTCAACGTTCGGACTTAGAGGCGAGCGTTCCTGATTGGAACGCCGGAAAAGCATATGGCAAAACGAGGCCGAAAAACCCGGGGCAAAGCAGGCTACATGATCAGTGCCGTCTCGGAGATGTATGACGTCCATCCGCAGACGCTGCGGCTATACGAGCGCGAAGGATTGTTGATTCCATCGCGGAGCGAAGGCAACACGCGCTTTTACACGGACGGGGACCTGGAGACTCTTGAGACCATTCTGAGCCTCACACGCGACCTGGGAGTCAACCTGGCCGGGGTGGAAATCATTCTCAACATGCGGAAGCGGATGGAAGAAATGCAGAAAGAGATGCAAGCTTTTGTCAAATACGTCGAGAAGGAATTCACGACCCGTACGAGCGGACATTCTGAAGAAGTGCAAAACGCCATGGTCCGGGTGATCCCTCCTTACCTGATTCGAATGCAGCGCACAAATGACCAGCGCTGAGCCTGGGTCGGTCGCTTTCCATGCAGTGCGCTGCGCACCCATCTGAGAAGGGCCGTGCGCCAAGTTTTTTCCTGCTCATATCCCCTTCCGCTTTTTGTCCCAAGTGATTTAGAATCAGCTACAGGTTAACGAATGGCCAGAAAAGATTGCCCCCAATGCGAAGGGACCGGCTGGAAGCCGCTGGAAATCGATGGCGTGCGGCGCGTAGCGCGCTGCGAGTGCGAAAAGTTCCAGCATTCTGAATCACTGCTGAAGGCGGCACAAATTCCGCGCCGTTATGAGCACTGCGATTTTGAAAGCTTTGACACTCGCCCCGATCCCAGTCTGAAGATTGCCAAAGTCTATTCCCAGAAACTTGTGGAAGAATACCCAACGGATTTCGGCCTGCTATTTGCGGGACCGACGGGCGTTGGGAAAACGCACTTGGCTGTCGCGGTGTTGCGGGAATTGATGGTGCGCAAGGGTATTCCCTGCCTCTTTTACGATTTTCTTAAGTTACTGAAAGACATTCGTGACAGTTATAATCCGGTTTCGCACACTTCAGAGATGCGGGTCCTGGGCCCGGTTTTGGACGTGGAAGTTTTACTGCTTGATGACATGGCGGCGTCTGACCCGACCGACTGGGTGCGTGAAACGCTTGCGCACATCATCAGTTCGCGGTACAACGAAAAAAGAGTTACACTGATAACCACGACGCTTTCGTCTGGCAGCCCAAGGCAGCGCGAGGTCCGTACGGGAACAACGCGGGACTCATCGGTCCTTGAACTCGACCAGTCTCTATCTCAGTTGGGACCCACACTGTCGTCGCGGCTTTATGAGATGTGCAAGCTTGTCGAGATCAAGTCCGGGGATTTTCGCAAGACGACCATGCAGCGTGGAGTCAAGTTCCGCAGCGAGTAAAAAATAGTTCTTATTGGCTCAACTGATTGGTTTGACTTCGGTTTTCCGGGAACGGTAAAATACATTGTCTGTAAGAACATGCGTTGGGTAAGGGCAGGGAGGTAAGTTAATGTCTTCGCAAGAGAATCACCTGAACTCGGGTGAGGTCGTTGTCTCACCGGAGCCGCAGCGCAGTGTTGAAACTGCGGCCCACAAGGACACGGCAGACCCCGTAGATCCCCCACTCCAGGCCCAGCCCGAAGAAACAGTCGCGCAGCCGCCGGTTGCAGATGAAACCGCTGCTGTTGAGCCGGTGTCAGCGGAATCCGACAAATCTTCCGCTCAACCTGAAACGGCGGCCATCGCAGCCAACGCGGAAGAACCGGCCGCAGAAGAACCAGCAGACAGTGCGGATGTCCCCGAGGAAGAAACCCTCGAAATGGCCGACGTTGCGAGCCTGATGGAAAGCATGGAGGCGGCTCCGTCGCTGACCGTTGGCGAAATCGTCCAGGGCCACATCGTTAATGTGGCCGGGGAAGAAGTGCTTATTGATCTAGGGCTGAAATGCGAGGCGGTTATCCCCCGCAACGAGTTCCTCTCCGAAGACGGAGAGTTGACCGTCGCAATCGGCCAGACCGTGGGCGTCATGGTCGAAAAGTTTGACGAGTTGACGGGAACGGCCGTGGTCTCCCGCCGCCGGGCTGTCCAGGAAGAAGTTTGGGAAGAAATTGAGCGCTCTTTCTACGAAGAGAAGCCTCTTCGCGGGAAAGTGGTACAACGCGTGAAAGGCGGGGTCGAAGTCAACATCGGGGTTCACGCCTTTATGCCCGCCTCGCAGGTGGACTTGAAACCCCATCCGAATCTGGACGGGTGGATTGGCCAGGAAATCGAGTGCAAAGTTATCAAGCTGAACCGCAAGCGCGACAACGTGGTTGTCAGCCGCCGGAAAGCTCTGGAGGAAGAAACCAACCAGAAGAAAGCGGCACTGATGGAACAACTTGTTGAAGGAGCGGTCCTGACCGGCCGGGTGAAGAATCTGACCGATTACGGCGCCTTCGTGGACCTCGGCGGAATCGACGGCCTGCTGCACATGACCGACCTCTCATGGACGCGTGTGACGCATCCTTCCGAGGCTGTGCAGCCGGGACAGGAAGTTCAGGTAAAAGTCCTGAAGTTTGATAAGGAAAAGGAACGCGTTTCCCTGGGCATGAAGCAACTGACCCCCGACCCGTGGGAAGGCGTCACTGCTCAGTATCATGCCGGTGACCACATTACGGGCAAAGTTGTCAGCGTGACGGATTACGGCGCCTTCATTGAGCTTCAGCCTGGAATCGAAGGTCTGATTCACATCTCGGAAATGAGTTGGACTCGAAGGCTTCGCCATCCGTCGAAGATTTTGAAGCCTGGTGAAATGGCGGAAGTTGCCATCTTGGACGTCAACCCCGAGCAGCGACGAATATCCCTGAGCCTCCGACAGGCGTTGCCCGACCCGTGGGACGGCCTGAGCGAACGGATGGGCGCCGGAACGGTGGTCAAAGGCCGCGTCCGCCACTTTACGGACTTCGGGGCCTTTGTGGAAGTGCAAGAGGGCGTTGACGGACTGATCCACGTTTCAAATCTTTCCTGGACAAAGAATGTGAAGCATCCTTCTGAAATGCTGCGCAAGGGACAGGAAATTGAGGCTGTGGTTTTGAATGTCGATACTGAAAACCGCCGGCTTTCTCTGGGGTTGAAGCAACTTCAGCCCGACGCATGGGAAAGCTTCTTTGCCAAAACGAATGTGGGCGACATGGTTCGTGCCAAGGTCACCCGGCGAACATCATTTGGAGTGTTTGCAGAAATCGAAGAAGGCATTGAGGGCCTTTGCCATATTTCCGAGATTGAAAACAGCCACCCCGGCACTGACGAAAGCTTGCCGAAAGTCGGGGAAGAACTCGAGTTTCGCATTATCCGCCTGAATCCGGAAGAAAAGAAGATCAGCCTGAGTACGAAACCGGAAAACTGGAAAGCCCCGCGCGAACGGGAAAAGGCGCCGGAGCCCGTCGGCCTTTCCAGGATGGCGGAAGCCTTCTCTTCTGCTGGTATCACAACCCCGGCCATGGTCCGCGCCGGAGCTTCCGCGGATCGCACCAATTCGCGTTAGGGAAAGAGCAGCGATGCCGCGTCCTTCCGGATCGGCCTAGGAGCTGCTGGGTCAAAACACCCGGGCATAAAACTTAACCTGAGGAGTCGAGCATGACTAAAGCTGACTTGATTGAAGATGTTGCTCGAAGGACGGAGTTGAGCCGGAAGGACTCTGAAGTTATCGTTGATACGATTTTTGAAGGTATAGTCAAGTCTCTTCGGGGTGGAGACAAAATCGAGATCCGGGGATTTGGAAGTTTCAGAACGCGCCATCGGAATTCGCGCGTAGGAAGAAACCCCAAAACCGGCGAGCGCGTGGACGTACCTGCCAAGGATATCCCTTACTTTAAGCCCAGCAAAGAATTGAAAGACCTGGTGAACAGCGCCCAGGTGAGCGCGCAGTCGGCGGCTCCGTCTGTTGCCCCGGTGCAGACAACAGCGCCACCTGCAAGTGACGCACCTCCCACAACAGCCTTTCCTGAAGAATAAGCACCCTGCGGCAGGCCAGCGAATATGGACTATTTGTGGACCCCGTGGCGGTTTCAATACGTCAGCGAGGGCACCAAAAGCGACGCGTGTATTTTCTGCGAGAAAGCATCCGCAGATCCCTCAACCGACCGGGAGCATCTTGTCCTCTATCGTGGCAAGTCAAATTTCATCCTGCTGAATCTTTATCCTTACACTGTGGGCCACGCCATGGTTGTTCCTTACGCGCACATTGCGGGGTTGACTGAGGCGGCGGCCGAGACGCTGTCTGAAATGATGTTACTGGCGCAGCAATTTCAGCAGGCGCTTAAGGACGTTTACCATCCGGAGGGTTATAACCTGGGACTGAACATAGGACGCTGCGCGGGAGCCGGCGTTGAGTACCACCTTCACCTGCACATTCTGCCCCGTTGGACCGGCGATTCAAATTTCATGACCGTAGTGGGCGAAACCAGAATCGCGCCGGAGAACCTTACAACCACCTACGACAAGCTGTTCAAATTCTTCCGCAAGTAATATCTCAAGGTCAAGATGCGCGGTCTCGGGCGTGATCAGCGCGTCCCGCGCAACCCTGCCTCCACCCCAGCCCTTTTGCAAATAAAAAGAAGGAGAACCGCTGGGCAGTCCCTCTCAGGGCATCAAGGCATCGCCCGATTTCCCGGCAGATCCCATCAATAGGCGTGACCTGGCGCTCAAAAAAACTTGGAGCGGCGTTCCTCACGATACCTTGTGGGGTGCGCCGCTCCAGTAGTTTTGTCACTCAGACTTTAACTGCATTTACCTGAATCAGGAGCCGGATGCTGGTGCAACCGGCCCCAGGCAGACTAGAAGAAGAATTTCGCCGCGAGTTGGATAAGCCGAGGATCGCGGGCAGCCAGGATACGACCGAAGTTGCCGGAAGCAATGTTGGTCGAGACCCCGGAGGAATTAAACTGCGTGTGGTTGAACACGTTGTAGAACTCGAAGCGCAACTGCATCGAGGTAGATTCGGTGAACGGAATGCTCTTCATGAGCGCCCAGTCGAAGTTGGCAATTCCCGGTCCTCGCAACGGGTTGCGTCCGGCGTCGCCTTGTACGCCAAGAGGCGTTCTGGCGAACGAGGCGGGGCTGAACCAGTAATGGTCCTTGCCGCCAACGTTAGAGGAGCGCGGATTGAAGTACGAAGCAGATGCCACCTGATTGGGAACGTCCCAGCATGCTGTCCAGTTGTACGCAGCGCAGGTCAGCGAGCGGAAGCCAGAGTCCACCACGTCCAGCGGGAAGCCGCTCTGGAACGTTGTGACGCCGCTCATCATCCAGCCGTCGAAGAACCTTCTGGCCACGGGATTGTCAAAGTGATGAATGGCCGGAATCTGGTAGAAGTATTCAACTACGAACCGGTTCGTTGCGTCGAATTCAGATGATCCGTAATTCATCGCTGTGTCAAAAGGATTGGTTCCGCGGAGAGATCCGTACCCACCGAACCCACCGCCTCCGAAAGCGGAGTTCTCGAAACCGGATCCGTTATCCAGAGCATGGGAGTAAGTGTAAACTGCGTTAAGCTGCAACCCATGCGACATGTGCTTGTTGAAGACGACCTGAAGGGCGTTGTAGCTTGAGTTTGAGGTCGTCTGCAGGTTCCCGATTCCCAGCAGGGCAACCCCGTACCGGGGGTCAGACCCATAGTTGTAATTCTGGGGGTAGTCGAATTGCTGGTAGACGCGGTCGGCCGCGCATCCAGCTTCCGCGCCGACACCTGCGAGGCAGGCGGCGGGTCTCACACCAGGATTCAATTCCCTGATGATCGCGTTCTTACGCCCCAGGGCGCCGACGTAACCAACCGACAGCATCATGGTATTGGTCAGTTGCCGTTGCACCGTGAAGTTGAAGTTCTGCGAATAGGGAACTGTGATGCCCGGGCTTGCAACGTACAAATAGTTTGGAAGGTAATCCGTAAAGTTAACATTCTGGGGTGGAGTTGTCGGAGCCGGGAAGGGGTTGGTCGCAGTGCAGGTCCCTGCGATGTCTGCAAACGGATTCGCAAAGCTGGGGCTGCCGCCACAGGCTGCAGCGCCGCTGGCGAAAGGCGCAAAGGGAGCCTGCATGATGAATTGCAGTTCCTCCTCTTCCAGCATCCGGTTGAAGTAAATGCCGTAGCCGCTACGGACTGACCACCGGCCCGAACTGCCCGGGCTCCATGCAAATCCGAACCGAGGGCCAAAATGGTTGTACTTCGTGGTCCCGGTGGCATGTACTCCGGGATCGCCCTGGTACAAAGAGCCGATCGGCGCGCCGGGGAAGACGGTGGATTCCGCACCGGGACGGAAGGCCGTCATGGCGTGATTGTTGTGGTAGTTGTCAACAGTGGGTGTGTCAACTTGCCAGCCTGTACCGTAGGTCAGGACCAGGTCCTTACGAATCTTCCACTGGTCCTGGAAGTAGGAGTAGTACTCCTGGCCTCTGGCGTTGATAACGTCTCCGCCGCCCTGGCCGTAACTGTCCGGAATGCCCAGCAGGAAATCCGCACCCGGATCGCCCGTCGAATAGGCTCCCGTGCCGCCAAAGTTATAATTCCCGCTGAGCGAGGATGAAAACGGGTTGTAAACCTGGAAGCGACGCATATCGAAACCCATCTTGAAGGTGTGGTTGCCGGTAATCTTGGTGAAGTTGTCGTCCACCTGATAGGTCTGGTCGATGCGAGGCTGAGGCCCGTTGTTTGAGAATCCCAGGGTGAAATAGCCAGTGAGACCGATAACCGGATAGCTGGCCTGGGAGGGGTTCTGCGGCTTGATTCCCGTAAAGCCCACCGAGGCGGGGTCCACTACATTGACCGGCGCCGCAGCAATATAGTTGAACCGCGTGTAACCGATGCGCGCCTCGTTGAGCGTGGTGGCGTTGAAAGTATGCTCCCACGTTGCCGAATAGTTCTGGATATGGCGCTGGTTGGTGTCCGGGAAGCCCGGAAGGTCCGCGCCCGTAAACGGCAGTGTATCGTTAGTCGGATGCCGCTCCCACAACCATGAACCCCAGAGGAGGTCCTTGGAGCCGAAGTTCTCATCAATGCGCGTGAAGTACTGGTCGTCGACCCCCGACGTCACGGGGTTGAAGTTGTATTCCGTGCCCGAGTTCGGCAAGGGGACGAACTTATTCATCAGCGAGACAGCAAGTGGATTGAGGTCAGCCTTGGGGATACTTCCCGTCGGGAAAAGGGTCGAATAGGGTGTTCCCGCTGGATAGGTCGTAAAGTTCTCACCCACCATCGCATAGGGCGAAGTGGCTGTCGACGAGGCGATATCCGGAAAGACGCCATTCCTCTGATTCGCCGTGAAGACTGTGGTTGTTCCTCCGCCCTGGGGGACGCGGTTCCTAGTGCCCTGGTAGGAGAAGAAGAAGAACGATTGATCCTTCTTGATGGGCCCGCCGATTGTGCCGCCGAACTGGTTCTGGTGGAACACATCCGGCGTGGGCTTGAAGAAATTGCGGGCGTCAAGGCTGGTGTCACGGTAGAACTCAAAAGCATCGCCGTGAAACTGGTTGGTGCCAGACTTCGTAACCGCGTTCATAATGGCGCCCGAATTGCGTCCGTATTCGGGATTGATCGTGTTCGTGATCATGTGAACTTCGGCGATGGCGTCAGGGCTTGGAATCACCAGGGGCGTGTTTAGCGGCAGATCGTTGCTGTCAATGCCGTTGATCAGATAGCTGTTCTGATCGGGCTGGCTGCCGTTCGTGGCGTAGTTGCCGCGAGCATCGGCTGCTGCCACAACACCCGGCAACGTTTGCTGGAGCATCACCCAGTTACGTCCGTTCAGCGGCATATTAGTTATCGCCATTCCCGTCAGCGTTGCCCCCAGTTCAATGCTGACTTTCTGGACTTGGGCTGGCGCGGCCTGGACGGTAACTTCCTGAGTCATCGCCCCGAGTTCCATCTTGATCGGAAGAACGTAAATCTGGTTCACAGACAATGAAATCCTCTGTACCGCAAACTTCTTGAAGCCGCTCTTGTCAGCCGTGACGTCATACACACCCGGAGCTTGAAGATTCAGCGCAGTGAAGGATCCGTCACTTGAGCTTGTGAGTTTCCTGGAAATGCCGGTGGCGACATTCGTGACCGTAATGCTGACACCAGGAATCACGGCTCCTGTCTGATCAGTGACAGTACCTTGAATCCTGGCATTCACATCCCCGAGTGCCGCTCGCGGGGGGATGAAGAGGAAAACCGCCAGTAACGATAACAACGCAAAGATCAGACCGCGACGCAAAGCACTCCAAAATGCATGGATGGTTGTTGATGTATCCATCACGCCATGCCTCCTTTGTCAATCGAGTTCCTGAAACACAGAATCGCACCAGTTAAGGCGCTCAATCGGGCAGCGTTCAACGTGAGCGCTAGAGGCCCTGAATTTGCTGCCATGGAAAGGTAAAATTCCTTGCCGGAAAGAAGATTCGCCGCAAAAGAGTAGCTACTTGTGTCCGACTTGACATCGCGAATATCTCCGGCCTCAACATTGGTGACCGTCACTCGAGCGTTTGGTATGACTGCACCGACCCGGCTGGTCTCAACTTGAGATCTGGCTGAACACGGAGCAAAAAAGACCATCAGCCAGGCTACGAGAACAAGATGAAATAACCGCCGCTCAGTCAATCTGCTCATAACTTAAGCCTCCATAACATACACCCACACCGGAGGCTCTCTCCAGATGTGCAGTCCTGCCCGCAACCGTTTGCGGTGTTGGCAAAACAGAACCGCCACCCCGATTTACCCCAAAACCCGTTACAATATCTGGATATAAGCAGCCAGACAAAGAAAGATGACTCGACTCCGCCGCACTGGCACACGGAGTCTTGCATCGCAGTGTTCATCAAGGGTTCGAACAACCACTAACCAGTGTGCAATTCTGTTCGCATTCGAAACCCATATCAGTGATTTCAATCACGCCCTCTTGTGACAAACATCACACATCCAAATTGGGTGTCCTGACCCCCATCAGAGCAGCACTGTGGCTGTAGGAACTGCATTCATAAGGATGCTTTTCACTGTACCGATAGCAACTGTTACACGGGGACGAATAATATATCCAAATTACAAAAATGTACACCAGACTTAAGGGAAAATGCCCGACGTGTCTAGAATCAGAGCAATGCAGTCTTCTAGGAGACCTGGAAGAGGATCATTTCGAAGAGCAACAGGGAACATCAGACGCGTCACGACAACCACGCGAGTCTAGGGAGATCGCTATTTCTCGTCCGATAAAAGATCCTTATACAAACAATAAATATTTTTGACGGGGGACACGTCGCATTCAACGGCGGTGGTGCAGCTTCCGTTTGGCGAGATCTGGAAGATGTCGTGGAAAACTGAAGGGCAGGCATGCCGCGGCCGGGCCTTCGACCCGCATATTATCAAGTCATGTGAAGGACTGTCGCACTCCGCCGGGTACTGGTCCAAACTGCGCACGGCCGTTATTCTGCTAAGCCCTTTTGCGCTCTGCTCCTCGCAGCTTGACCGCCCTTTTGCCTGGAAATTAAAATCAGTTCAATCGCTGGGAATGCACATGAAACTTGAAAACTCGCTGGAATTTAATCCGAATGGAGAGAGCGAGCCTTTCTTTGAACGCCTGGAGCACCGCGCGGCAGCGTTCGCCCTTTTCCCTGAAAAGGGGGAAACACCCGGAACGCCGCCCTACATCGGCCGGACGCTCGATTTGCAACGGCGGCTTCGCCGGATGCTTCGAAAGCCTGAAGCAAACTCAAAGCTCCTGAACCTTCGGGAATCAACACGGCGCGTGGAATATCAGTATGCCGGCTCGGGCTTCGAGATGCAGTGGCTTGTTTACCGCCTGACCCGCCATTACTACCCCCGGCAATACCGCGCCCGGTTGCGGCTCAAACCTCCTGCGATGCTCAAGGTGAACCTTCAAAACCGTTTCCCCCGCGTATATCCCACGCGGCGAATTGCCAATGATGGATCGCTCTACTACGGGCCATTCCCTTCCCGGCCCACTGCAGATCGCTTTGCAGGAGAGTTCCTTGACCTTTTCAAAGTCCGGCGCTGTTCCGAGGATCTCCATCCCGACCCTGCCCATCCAGGCTGCATCTACTCGCAGATGCGCATGTGCATGGCCCCATGCTTCCAGGGCTGTACTGACGCGGAGTATCGGGAGGAAGTTGAGCGCGTCATCGAATTTCTGGGCAGCGAGGGCCAGTCTCTTGAGCGAAGTCTGAAGTCGGAACGGGACCGTGCCTCCGGAGACCTTGATTTTGAGCGCGCCGCGCAATTGCACCGCAAGGCAGAAAAGGTCCACGACGCACTGGCGCTCAAACCTGAACCGGTCCGGAACATTCGCGAGCTTCACGCCGTCCTTGTTTTGCCCGGATTACAACCCAGAACTCTTTCTTTTTTCCTGATGTGTTCGGGCAAGCTGCATGGGCCCGGCATGCTTGACCTTGGTGAAAACGTCTCTACACCGCTTTCTCTCGACGAACGCATCCGTATTCTTTTTGAGGAGTTGCTGAACCGCGCAGACGATTTCCCGAACGTAGCGTCGTGGGAGCACCTGGGTCTGTTTTCCAAGTGGTATTACAGCAGTTTCCGCCAGGGAGAAGTGGTCATGCTTTCTTCACCGTCACAGATTCCGTACTCGCGGCTCATTCGGATCTGCCGGAAGCTTATGGCAGGACCTTCCTGATCACGGGAAAACGCGGAGTAACAGAAAAAACAGCCTGTGCTGAACCAACAGCCCGGATCGCTTCTTTGTTTGACTGCCTTCATGGGGTGGCCATAGAATTGGTGGAGAGGCGAGCAAATATATGGATGGTCCCCAAGTCCGGCCTCCCAAGCGCTCACAGAGCGGGAGGATGACCCCGCTGCTGAGAAGCCGCAAGTTTTTTGGACAACTGGTTTTTGTGATCCTGGTGGTCCTTTCCGCAGGAGTCGGTGTCCTGGGGGGACTCTACTTTGTCTACTCATCAGACCTTCCGCAAGTCCAGCAGTTGGAAAATTACCGCCCAGACGTGATGACGGAAGTTTTTGCCGACGACGGAACTCCCATCGCCCGGTTTGCGATGGAGCATCGCGTGATGGTCACCTACAACCAGATTCCTCCCGTTCTGCGCAACGCCGTCATTTCTATTGAGGACCGCAACTTCGAAAGCCACTGGGGCATTGACGTGCTCAGGATCATGCGGGCCGCCGTCACCGATATTCTGGAGTGGAAGAAGGCACAAGGAGCCAGCACTCTGACTCAGCAAGTCGCCAAGATGCTTTTTCTGACTCCGGAAAAGAGCTTTCGTCGAAAAATTCAGGAAGCGCTGCTGGCCATTCAGATCGAGCGCCGCTTCACCAAGCCGCAGATTTTCAGCATGTACGCCAACCAGGTTCCCATGGGATATGGGAATTATGGTTTTGCCGCCGCGGCAGAGTTTTACTTTGGAAAGCATATTGAGCAACTGACGCTTCCGGAAGCTGCTCTTCTGGCCGGCATGGCCCGCGGCCCCATTTACTGGCCGATTCTTCATCCGCATTACGCAATCGCTCGGCGCAATGAAGTCCTGCACGCAATGTTGGGCACGGGCGATATCAACAGGGCCCAGTACGAGGCGGCCATCAAGACCCCGCTGGACCTGCACGTCCGAAGCTGGCATGAGAATATTGCGCCCTATTTTGTTGAGGACATCCGGCAGTTTCTTCAGCGCAAGTACGGCCTGAAGGCTGTGCAGCAGAAAGGTCTGAGAGTCTATACCACGCTCAACATCCAGATGCAAAAGGAAGCCCAGGAAGCGCTCCGGCACGGTCTGCGCGTGGATGATAAGAGGCGCGGCTGGCGAGGTCCGGAACAAAACATCCTGAAGGACCCTGTCCAGTTTCCTGATGGCCAGCAGGCCACGCTCAAGACCTACGACAATTCCGACTGGGAGAACCCCCTTAAGGCGGATGACGTTGCACACGGCATCGTGATGGCTGTCAGCCCGCTTTACGCCAGTGTCCGATTTGGAGACCTCACGGCGCAGGTGAAACCCGCGGATTTCAAGTGGACAGGGAGAACGGACCCTCGCTCCGTGTTCAGCCCCGGAGACGTGGACCTGTTCCACATCAATGAGGTCAACGGGACAACGGCTCATGTGACACTTGATCAAACGCCGCTTGTCCAGGGAGCGCTGGTGGCCATTGACAACGCAACGGGTGAAGTCAAGGCAATGGTGGGCGGGTACGACTACGATACAAGCCAGTTTAACCGCGCGGTACAAGCCTACCGCCAGGTTGGCTCATCTTTCAAAGTTTATGTGTATGCACAGGCCCTGCTGGACGGTATTGGCCCCTTCGACACCATCATGGATACGCCGGTGACATTCCCCAGCCCCCAGGGGCTGTGGGCGCCGCACAATTACGACAGCAAGTTCGAAGGGAGCATCACGCTTCTGCACGCGCTGGCAGAATCCAGGAACGTCCCTGCGGTCAAGCTGCTTGCAAAAGTTGGGATCGACAACGTCATCAAGCTGTGCCGGCGTTTTGGCATTGAGTCACGGCTGGTCCCCAATCTGCCGCTGGCACTGGGAGCTTCGGATCTGACTCTGCTGGAGCACACTTCCGCCTTTTCAACTTTCCCCGATGACGGTGTCCACATTGCTCCGCGTGAAATCCTTCGAGTCACTGACTACAACGGGCGCGTGATCGACGAGCTCTCTCCTCAGGTCACGGACGTTTTGCCGGCCGGCATCGCACGGATTGAAATCTCCATGTTGCGCGAAGTTTTCAACTCCGGCACGGCCGTGGCCGCAAGGGGGCTTGCCCAGAAATACGACCTTGCCGGCAAGACCGGGACAACCAACGACTTTACCGATGCCTGGTTTATCGGCTTCTCTCCCTCGATTACGACCGGCGTGTGGGTCGGGTTCGATGACCATCGCCCGCTGGGCCGTGGCGAAGAAGGTTCGCACGTCGCGTTGCCCATCTGGACGGACTTCATGACCGCGGTCCTGAAAAACATGCCGGTGGAGCGGTTTCCGGATTCTCCGCTGCTTACTAACCCCAACCAGATTCAGCAGATTCTGGCAAGCACCGGAATGAACAACGCGGCGGCTGGCGATTCAATTCTCGGCACGCTTGCTGCCAGCCTGTTACAGACAAAGCCAGTCTCCTCGATTCAACTGATTTCCCCCACCGTACAAACCCCGCCTCCTCCGTCGGCGGATTTGGCAGTTCCCGCAACCGGAAAGGCAACGCAGACAAACTAGAACACCGTCCTGCGAAAGAACAGCCTCTGCATCATTTTGAAAAGTGGTCGTAGCCAGCCGACGCGAGTGGCGATCGGCTGCCGTCATTTCGAACCAATAAGACCTCGTGCGCTCGGCGAATCTGACCGATGCATCGAAGCGGCAGACCGCGGTGGAGGGCGGGGACCTTTGTCAGCCTCTGCTTTGGCACGGTGAATAGCAGTTCGTAATCTTCCCCGCCGTTCAGAGCAAGCTCCAAAGCGCGCTCCGGCAGCTTGCCAGGCGGCCCGGGGATATAGTCAGCCAGGACAGTTGCTCCAACCCCGCTCGCTTCGCACAGCCGAATCAGATCCGTCGAAAGTCCGTCACTGATGTCCATCATTGCCGAGGGCAGGCCCGAGTTCTGAAGCCAACGGCCCAGCTCGCAGCGCGGTTCGGGGTAAAGGTGCGATTTCAGGGCCGAAGATTCCGGGCCTGCCTGCGTGCCGTGCCGGCCGCTTTTTCTCGCACGAGCCTGCGATTTCAAAATCTCAAGCCCTTGTGCCGAGCAGCCCAGGCTGCCGCTAACAAAGATCTGGTCGCCCGGCCGTGCGCCGGAACGTAGCAATCCTCTACCACGAAGGACCTCGCCTGCCAGCGTCACGTCGATCATGACGGTTCGCCGCACAATCGAGGTATCGCCGCCAATCACCTGGACCCGGAAACAGGCGGCAAGATCCAAGATCCCCCTGTAGAACTCTTCAATCCAGCGGCGGGACAAAGCTCGCGGGAAAGCAACTGAAACCAGGGCAAAGCGAGGAACGCCTCCCATGGCGGCAATGTCGCTCAGAGACCGTGCGAGCGCGCGGTGCCCGACGGATCTGGCCGGATGCAGGTCAGCGGTGAAATGGACTCCCTCGATCGAAAGGTCGGCTGTCAAGATCAAATCGCGGTCACGTCCAACGCGAACCAACGCTGCGTCGTCGCCTATGCCCAGCCTGACTTGCGGCGACTTGCCTGCACTCAAAGTCTGCAACCACCGCACGAACTGACCTTCTGATTGAAAGATCATCTCCGGTGTAGTATACATTCAGCTTTGCTTTCCAGTCCCTGTGTTTGAAATGGCTGCGGCTTGCGCGCGCGGGCCATGTTCTGCATCGCCTCACCAGACTTGTCGTGCGCAATAGTGGCTGTCTGCAAACTTCCCGGAGGTTGCCAATGATCACGCGCCGAAGATTCATACAGTCCAATATGCTCGGGATTGCTCTGCCGCTCGCCGGGTCGACCACAATTGCAGCGGGCGGCTCCAGTAGTGAAACTGCCGCTCCGAAAGAAAAACTCCAGGCCGAGCGCGACTACTGGAACGACTGGCCGCAGTACCTGACTGTGCAAATGAACAAAGCGCGCGCCCGGCGGCTTAACGAACTTGGGGCACTGCGCAGCGAATCCGACGTTCGCGCGCGAATTGATAGGGTGCGCTCCACTGTCTGGAAACTTGTCGGAGGACAATTCGACAAGACACCCTTAAACCCACGAATCACGGGCGCCATTGACCACGGCGCTTATCGAATCGAGAAGATCATTTTTGAAAGCCATCCGCAGGTTTTTGTCACCGCGAATCTCTACGTGCCGAATGGCCGAAAGGGCCCGTTCCCTGCTGTTCTTGCGCCGCTTGGTCACACAGCGAACGGCAAAGCCTACCGCAATTATGCGTATGTGTACCAGACGCTGGCGCGCAAAGGATACGCGGTTCTGGCCTTCGATCCTTTCGGCCAGGGGGAGCGCTACCAGTACCTGGATCCACGGACAAAAGAGCCTCTCTATGGGCCGACGGGAGAGCACTCTCAAGCAGGCAGGCCCATGCTTCTGTTTGGTTCAACGTTCGCGCAGTACCGTGCATGGGACGGGGTGCGGGCCCTTGATTATCTTCTTTCGCGCCCCGAAGTTGATCCGGAGAAGATCGGCCTGACGGGCCAGTCAGGTGGCGGAACAATGACAATGTACCTTTGCGCGCTTGAACCACGCATCAAGGTTGCAGTGGAGGTTGACGGAAATTCTGAAAATCTCGCCGGCCCGTCCTACGCACCGCCTGGAGCCGTGGCCGACGCCGAACAAAACCTGGTATTCTCTCTCCCGGAGGGCGTTGACCGTGGCGACCTGCTGCTGGCATTTGCACCCAAGCCTTTGCTGATGATCTATACTCCCATCGACCGGGGAGCCACCTATTCGCCCACCTACATCGAGGGAACAAAGGAAGTCTTTAAAGAAGTCCAGTCAGCCTATAAATTAATGGGAGCAGCAGAGAAAGCGGAGCTTTTTGCGACTTCCCTGCCCCATGATTACGACTTCTTCAGTCGCCGGGCTGCATACCGGTGGTTCAACCGATGGCTCGGGCAGGAGAATTGGGGAACCGAGGAAGAAGAGTATGACGAGCCGGCGCCCCGTGCTTTGAATTGCACCTCGACGGGTCAGGTCCTGACGTCGCTTGGGGGGCGAACCGTAGTCCAGTTAAATGCAGATCGTCTTCAGAGATTGACGCCGGCCAATCCTCTGGGTAGCACTTTGGAGGAGGTTAAGGCATTTCGCCAGCGGGCGATCAGCGAACTTCCCCGTTTGCTCGCACTGCCCTCGGAGAAGTCCCCGCTCGAATCGAAAACGGTCTCTGCACATACAAGGAAAGGCGTCCGCATCGAGGAGGTCGTCTTCCAATCAGAACCCACCATTCGCGTTACCGGCTGGATCCTCAAGCCTGATCAAGGAGCAGGACCGTTTCCTACTATTCTCTACGCGTCCGAGAGAGGCAAGTACGACACTCCCGAAGAGACAGGAGAGTTCGTCCGACTGGCAAGAAGAGGATTTCTAGTCTGCTCAGTCGATTTACGTGGCTTGGGCTTTTCGATCCCACGCCTGCCTGCTGCCGGACCGGTCTTCTACAATGGTGACAAAATGCAGGAGGATTATGCATGGGCAAGCTTCTCGCTTGGCAAACCCGTGGTTGGACAACGGGTGTGGGACTGCCTTCGCTCCCTGGAGTATCTCAAATCGAGGTCTGATGTGGCCCGAGACCGAATATATGGGCTTGGGGACCACGGTGCGGCCATTGCCTTGCTTATGGCTGGAGTTCTGAACACCAGCTTACACTCGTCAATGCTTGATTCTTCAATTGCTACTTACCGGTCGTTGGTGGAATCCGACGCTTATTCATTGCAACTGCCGTGGTTTCTTTTTGGGATTCTGCGGCACTTTGATCTGCCGGATCTTGTTGGCACGCTGGCTCCAAGTCCTTGCTGGTTGCTGAATTCAACCGACGCAACAGGGGAGATTTTGCCCGAATCAAATCTCGCTGCCATTTTTCATGACTCAACAGCAGCCTACAAGAATAACGGGGCAAGCGAAGGGCTGCACTTGTTAGTCTGCTCAGACCATTTAAAGCAGAAAATGTTTGACAAATGGCTTGAAAGTTCTTAGGGGACCCAGACTTATCTGCTTGACATCCTTGGAAGGCTCAAATAGGATGGGTGTTTCGTTTTACGCATGAAGGAAATCGGGGGACTTCCTTCCAGCGAGGAATTGGAAGCTCGCACAATCGTCTACGAAAGGCAAACGGTGACTGAAGCGTATGCATGAAAAGTTCTACACACTGCTCATAACACCTGGCGCCCACGGTAGAGTTCGGAAGATCCAGCTCCCGTTCTATGTGGTTCCCGTGATTCTCGGTCTGAGCCTTGTTGGGGTTGTTATGCTTGCAGGCTTGGCAACCAGTTATGCACGGATGCTCGTTAAGGTATCGAATTACAACACCATTCGGAGCGAACGAGAGGCATTGAAACAACAGTTCCATACCCTCGAAAACAAGGTCACTCGTACTAACGCAAAGCTGAGTTCCCTGCAGACGCTGGCTGCCGAGGTGGCAGTTACCTATGGATTGTCAAACGGACGCCGGCAGACCATTGCGCCGGATCTGCTGAATCTGGCCAGGCAGTCTAGTTCCGCCAGCGGCCTCGGGTACGACAACACACTCCCCGCGATGAGGACAGTGAGCCTTGACGGCGTGAGCGGCCGACTGGGAGCGACAGCGTTTCCAGGTATGATTGACGATCCCAAGGCCATACCGTCCATCTGGCCAGTGCATGGAAGAGTCACCGCAGGGTTCGGACAGCGCATGGATCCTTTCAGTGGCGAGCAGGCTTTTCATCCGGGTCTTGACATTGCCGACCCGTTCGGGACCGACGTGGTCGCCACAGGCGACGGCCTGGTGATTGAAGCCGAACCTGATGCAGGCTACGGCCGAAGCATTCTGATCGATCACGGTGATGGGATCACAACTCGCTACGCTCACCTCAGTCGTATCTTCGTTGTGGTAGGAGAACAAGTCAAACAGGGCGAGATCATCGGAGCTATTGGAATGAGCGGCCGAACTACCGGCCCACACCTCCACTATGAAGTTCGAATCCATGGGACTCCGGTGAACCCGGGACGCTTCCTGCACGGTTAAGCACGTTACCTTCTGAAGGCCGGACAGTCCTTACATTACAACCTTCCAATGCTCTCATAGGCTGAAGAAACGTTGTGTCCGTGAAAGATCACACGTTCCATTCATCCCTTACAATCTATCTTCCCACCACAAAAACGCTTTGGCACGCTCGTCCTGCTCTGCGAAAATTTTCAGACTTCTTGCTGATTTTTCTGAAAACTACATTGACATAAGCCCCTATTTTCGCGCATGATATGGGAAAAAGGATAGTTCGAATGGCCGCTGAATTACGACCTGAGACTTCAGCCATTTCGTGCCGCTTATTAGTAAGGAAGAAACCCGGACCAAGAGAGATTGTCCAGTTTGTCGTGGGCGGCATTGAAATTGGTCAGCAAATCGTAGTCTTGGCAGGACCCTCGTGGCTCAAAGAGCTGGCCCGCATATTGGGAGAGCACGGGCTGCGCCCCGAAACCCTCATCCGAACCAGCCGGCTTGTTTTCCTGACCGCACCCGATTGCCTCTCGCGCTTTTCCAAGATGGATGACCCCTGCAAGCGTCCGGTCATCCGGCGCAATGGCACCATGGTCCGATGGGTCTCAGACTGGTCCTGGGCCTACCGAAACGGGGCGGACCCCGCAACTATGCTCCGCTACCTGCGCCGGATTCACGACTGTGTTCACGCGCTTGCCGACATGTCAATCTGCACCGTCCATTGCGATGAAACGATGGAACGCAGTTCCATGCTGGCCGTCTTGGCGCAGCACCGGCGCGCAACCCGCGTGGTCGACCGCCCTGTTTAGATCTCATATCAATGGTCTACATATCAGACGCTTGAGTAGGCAGGCACGGAGGAACAGTAATGTCCAAGTGGCTTGAAGGCCGAATTGCAGTGGTGACCGTGGCGGCACGCGGCATCGGCCGAGCGAATGCGGAATTGTTGGCGCACGAAGGCACTCGCCGGCAGTTCACGCTTCCCTGTGGCGCACATTCCGGTCAGTGGTAACGTCCGGTATAGTTGGCAGGGTTCTGCGGGATGTTTGAGCACGTCGAAGCCGCAAAGCCGCAATCCCATCCTGAAAAATTATCGATGCTCAGCACTCCGGTGTTCGAATCGGGCGCCAGTGGAAGAGCCAGAACGTAATAATATCCCGGAGGAACTCCAACCAGCGAATAGCTCCCGTCCGGAGACGTAAGGCCGTCGACGACCGCGTTGCCAGTGTTGGCATCCATCGCCACGACATGCGCACCAAAGACGCCCGAGCCGCTTACGAACACCTGGCCGGAAATGGTTCCTGTCGCGGTGCTGAAATTGGCGGAAGGATACATGAAAGAGATGCCAACGGCGTCGTCGGTTGCCAGCACCGTTTGTTGGCCGGCGGCGGTGGAATCACCGTAGGGGAACATGACGGCGTGGGCGATCCCGCTATGGTCGAGCCCCAGCATGTGCCCCTCTTCATGCGTGGCCACTGATTGCAGGCTGAAAGTGCCGGAGGGCGGCGTGAGCGAAATTGAGAAGTTCACGCTGGGATTGAATTCCATATCCGCATCTCCGATGCAGTCCTGATAGTTGCATGTCCTCGAGCTTCCGTCGCCGCATTGGTAGGTAAAAGGAACAGAGGTGGGTGACGGGGCCGTGACCGTCGCGACCTGCGTAAAAGCGATCGTACCCGTTGAAAAATCGCCGCTGTTGGTATCAGAAAACCCGATCACATTCTGGCAATCGTTATAAACAGGAGTCGTCAGCGTGGATGTCCCGGCATATTGGGCGGACGCGGTGGTAAGGCTCTGCCCAGTGACCGTGGCGCTGCTCCAGGTGGTGAACCCCGCCTTCAGAGAGTTTTGGATACAGGTCGCCAGGGTATCGTTGCAGCCTGAATTGCTATTACTGACGTTGCTGTTGGGCGTGTCAGGATTCAGCAGCCACGCCAGGGGCATGGAATTCCAATGGGCAACAACAGGAATCGGCGAGGTCACCGTGCCCAGATTGTCCTGGAACGGGTTGTAGCCAAACGTCAGGACGGCTGAAAACATGACCGCCAGAGCTGCCACGCCTGCCGCAATCTGTATCTTCCGACCTGCACGTCGTTTTATCCTCATTGCCCTCACCTCGTTTGAAAGGTCATAGCCTGGCCCTTCAGTCCTCCAGCCGCCGAGACCTGGCTCGCGGCGGAAAGATGCGCCTGGGTGCCGCGAATGGAAACTGAATTCCAATAAATCGTCCAGTTCGATCCCTCGCGCTGCGCGTTGCCCACCACTTGGCTGCCTGCTGGAATCACCACGGCTTTGCTGGGAAACAGATCGGACGTTGTGCGCGCCACCACCACGGCTTGCCCCGCGCCCTGAAACTCTGTCGAAACGATCACAACAGGGACCATCGTTCCAGCGGGAACAACGATCGGGGCCGCAAGCACGCCCGAGATCCTTAGCTGGAATTCCCCCAGCGAAGGCGACTGAGCGAGCGCGGCGGCCTGCGTGCCTGTGCTGAGCTCACCAAGCGGGAGAAGAACGCGAAGTTGCGCAGCATTTCTTCCCCTGTACACGGGGAAGGCGCCCTGCATCATTCCCACCATGTGAAAGGTCGCGCTGCTGCCGGCCACCGGTTCCAGAAAGAGGATGTATTGCCCCTGGGGCCGCAAATAGGCTGTTCCGGGCACATGGAGGTGAACGTTACCAACGGTCCCACCCGGTTGCTCGATGATAATTGTGGAAGGTGGATGCCCTTTCAGCGCCTTCTCAAGCTGCACGGTCGAATAGGTCATGATGCAGGTGCGGCTCGTGTTCACGCGGGAGGACTGCGCTACCACCTGCCCCTGCACGATAGTGCTGGAGGCCTGCGCAAGCTGGCTCAGGCTCATACGCACCAGGGTGGTTGCATCGGCCCGTGGGGACAACCAAAGTCCCAATACGACACCGAGGAAAATCGCGCGAATCTTCATAGGATTTCACTCACTGTATGATGTCCACTGCGCCCACAAAGGAGGTAAGCTCATTGCCGGTATTCGTCACTACCAGATTTCGCGGGCCCAGCGTGGCCGTGGGGCTGACCGTAATCGGGAAATAAACGACCGGAGTCACTCCATCTTTCGCCAACTGATAGCTGCTCGTGGCAGGTTGCGTCACCACCACATCGGGTGCGGTGGCGTTCGTGCTGACGCTGAAGGTCGTGCCAGGAACAATCCCAAAGCCCGCCACAAACAGGTAGGTGCTGGTCCCCTGCGAAATTTCAGTCCCGGTGCTGCCAGCAGAACAGTTCAAGGTGCTGGCTGTGGCCTGCGTGCACTGGCCAACAGCCACAATTGAAATTCCGGTAAGCGTTACCGTTGCAGAAGCAGATTTCGAAGTGTCCGCCTGGCTGGTGGCTGTTACGGTTATGGTGCTGACGGAGTTCAGTGCCGGGAGGCTAATTTCTGGAACCTGCACGTCAGCTCCGGGGTTTACCGTAATAAGCTGGGGCGCGGCCGCCAGAGACAGCGTTGTTGCCGCCGGAGCCGTGTAAAGTCCCGAACTCGAAATGGAGCCGATCTGGCTGCTGCTACTGCTGCTGGAGCTTGATACGCTCCAGGCGACGCCGCTGTTGGTTGAGCCCGAAACGGTCGCGGTAAACTGGAGGGTGGCACCAAAGCCCACGCTGGCGCTACCGGGCGAGATGCTGACGCTGACATTCGTCGAAGGCGGGGGAGTTGTACTACCGCCTCCGCACCCTGCCACGCCAAATGCCAGCAAAATGACTGCGGCAAGGTAACGACGGTTGGCGTTTCTCATGCGCACCCCCTCATGTGCTTCCTATGGACGGGTGCCCGGTCTTTGGTTCCGCCCTCCACCCCGGGGAAATGTCAGCCTCGCCCCCGCAGCGTTTTACAGTATTATATCGGACTCTTAAAAATGGGGTATTAACATCATCAGGCAAGATGGGTTCAACCCCACTGAGCTAGTGGGACAGGTAATTTGCTAAAGCTGAGGCACAATGTTCGATTTCAACTTTGCGGCTCTTGGCACAATCGCCCCCCGGAAAACGCCGGATTGCAGTGCAAGCCGCGCGTCACACAAACAGCCTGGCACGTCAGGGCTGAGAAGGCTGAGTGGGACCCAGGTGAAACCCACTGCCTGAATTCGGCTGCATCCCCATGCCTCCAAAGGGCGACTGCCCGGGCTGGGCAGCCGCGCCGGGGACAACCGTCTGCCCGCCAATGTTGGGTGCTCCAGGAGCGCCAGGAATGCCCAGGAACTCCCAATCATCATATTCGGTCTGCTTTTCAAATACGCCGATAGACTGCTGATGGCTGGTGCTTGCGACGCCCACAATAAAAGCTCCCACCATCTTATTGTCGCGGAAGAAAGCCGAACTGGTCTGGTGCCCATTTTCCCCAAACGACTGCCCGGTACTCTGCCCCGGGCTTTGCATCGAGAAACTGCCCATGCTGAAGCCGCCCCCTTGCGAACTGTTCTGAGCCGTCTGCTGATTCGACTGCGCCGTCGCGGACGCGGAATTCGCACTGCCGCTGTTTGTGCCCGGGAGGCCTGGTTTCTGTTTGCCGGGCGGGCCGAGGAGCTTCGAGTCCAGGATAATCCCATTGGCGGTGGCGTGGATAAACCGCCACTTCCCGCTCTTCGACATAGGATCCCGATAAGCCTGCCGCAGGAAGCTCAGGTTGTTGGTATGCAGCAACTCTTTAACCGAAGTGGGATACCGGTTGAATTTCTGGTGAAACAGCATGATAGCGCGCGCATACTGCTCCCCGCGAAAGATCAGTTCCTTTTCTTTCTCTCGCTGGCCTTCCACGTAGATGCTGGGCGCCGCCGCGGCCAATGAGATCAGCAGCAGCGTGGCCATCATCATCACAATCAGAAGAATGTAGCCCGATTCGGCGGAGGGCCTTCGCGGCCTCCCGGCGGCAGGGCTACTGGACCTGCGGAATAGGCAGTTGAGCTTTTTCACCTGTAGTCCCATCCTGAACTTCGACAATATTGGACGTAATACGGAGGACCTTGTACCGCCGCGAAACAACGTCGCCATCGTGAACGATAAAAACGTCCTGCGCGTCCGCGAGGTAGGCTTCCGGCCCATAGGGGCGCTCGGAATAACCGATGGCCCGCAATGAAATCTGCATCGGCGGTGGCCCGGAACTGGCTGTCATCGCGCCGCCGGCTCCTCCGGCCGCCTGCATGGCTTTCTGCGCCGGCGTGAGCGGCGGGGCGCCAAAATCAAAAGGATTGCGGCTGATGTCCGGGAACGGCTTGGGCACATACTCATCAAGTTGCTGCAAACGCATCGAGGAGCCGGGAACAGCAGTGCCTGCGCTCCTTCTCCCCGCGATCGCGGCAGGCTGCGCCTGATTAGGCGCGGGAGAGGAAACCGTCGTTTCAGGAGCGGCATTCGCTACGGGATTGCCCTGGATCTCTTTCACCAGCCGGAAAACCAGGAATACGCACAGCACGGCAAGAGCAATGCCTCCCCACTTTTCGAGCTGTTTACGCCTGTTCATGGTGTGAGATAAAGGACACCGCCAACCCGCAGATTGACCGTGTTGCCCTGTCCCGTCGAAAACGAGAAATTCCTGACCAGCACCAGGTCGTCTGCCGTTTCCATGGAATGCGCAAACTTCAGCAGGTTCGGGAACGGGCCTTCAACGGTGACGTCAAGGCCCAGTTGTTGAAACGGTTCGCCCTTCTCCGAGTTCAGCTTATAACTGATGTTGTCCAGTTGCACGCCGGCCTTCTGCGTGAGTTGCCGAATCATGTGCTCCGCGTCGGAAAAGACGCGCTGCCGCGTGGGAACGTGGTCCTTCAAAAATTCATTCAGCTTGTCATTTGCGGCGGGAAGTTCGGAGCGAAATTTCTCTAACTGCTCGACACGGGCCTTCCGCTGCTGCAACTGCAGCGATGCCTGACGATACGAAGTCTCCGCCTGGAAGGCGCCCGCGCGCAGGGGCCGCACAACCAGCAAGTAGACGGCCAAGTCAATCGCCACGGCCGCCAGGGCCGCCACTTCCAAAATCCGGATTAGCTTTCTACGCCGCTCTCTTTTCATACTGGCTGTCAGTTGCTCGCTGTCTGCACGGGTACCATGTATTTTGCCGTTAAGACCAGGGCAATTTGCTGCGGGCCGGCTCCGCCACTGCCGCGAAAACCCTGGCTCTTGATGACCACGTCGGCAAAATCACTTGACCCTTCCAGGTTGTTCAAAAACGTTTCAACGGACTCCTCGTCCTTGGCCATCACGGCGAATTGCACTTCCGGGTTCGGAGCCGAGGCTGAGGCCAGTGCCAGGCCGTCGAGCCTCGCGGAAGGGGGCAGCAACTTGCTGACCTTGAAAGTCAGGTCCGTCAGCGAAAATTGTCTCTGGCTGACCAACTGGTTCACAAATTCGGTCTTGTCGATCATGCTCTTGTATTCAGGACGGTCGATCTCCTGCCGGAGTTCGGCCTCCTTGACGCGCAGCGCGGCATCCTGCGATCTGGCCTGCGCAAGGGAAGCCCGTATCTGGTGGGAGCGCCGCACGTCGTGAACCCCTATGGCCGCCAGCCAGACCAGCACAAGAGACGCCACAACAAGCGCGGGAATCACCCATGCAAGCGCGTAGCGTTCGCGGCGGTCGGGAGCAATGGCAAGGTTCCAATAAACTTTCATAATCAGGTTGCATTCGCCACCAGTCCGCAGACCGTGGCGCCAAATTCACTGAGAATGTCGCCTTCCTCGTCGGAGAGTTTCGCTCCGAGTGCGCGCGCATTGGTGACGACGTCCCCGATATCACGTGACAATTTGCGGCCAAGGTCCGCCACCCAGCCCGGCGGCACGCTGGGGCGCGAGCAGACACGGACCCGGTTGATTTCAAGACCCAGATGGTCGTGCGAGGCAGCCAGCGTGCGCAATGCTTCTTCGCTGACAGCCGCAAGACCTTCTCCGGAGGTCTTGCCGGTCATGGTCTGGCTTCGCCATAAGCGGACATGCTGGCCTTTTGCAACCACTGCGGTCAGGTGCGTCGGCGAAATGTTCAGCAGCAGTTCGCCTGCTGGTGCCTCTTCGTCCATCAGCGGAAGCAGTGCAGCGCTCGACGGCAGCACGAGAGTAACTTCGCCGTTCAGACTATCCAAAACCGCCTCGTATTCGTCCACCAGCGATTTCCGGATGGCCATGACCACCGCTTCCACGCCCGCCGTATCCTTGGCCGCAAGTTCAAAACTGATGCGCGCTTCCTCCACCGGATAAGGAAGCAACGGCTTCATCTTCCAGCGGATCAGCGACTCCTGCTCCTTGTGGCGGTCGGGCAGGGTCTCAAAGTCCAGTACACTCACCCGCACAACGCCGTCAGGCAGCAGCAGGCCGAAAGGCCCCTTCTCCCCGTCCAGTACTTTGGCCACGGCGGCGACCTTCCGAGCCGCTTCATCAGGATTCAGAATGTTAGGGCGGGCGAAAAGCGGAGCCAGACAGCCGGGGCTGAGGTCCGCCAGCGCCACGCTCGCCACCTTGCGCGACGTGCGGGCCAATCGAGCGCCCAGAATGTATTCCGGCTGGAACTCGATCAGGGTCGCCGGAAGAGAAAGCTTCCGTCTGCCCGCGGCGCGAAACGGGCGGGGAGTTTCGCTCGCAGCCCCTTTTCGCTTAAAAAACTGCCGGATTGTTGCCTCATTCAACAAAGGTGACCTTGTTAATTTCCTTCAAAGTTGTGACGCCCTGCCGGACCTTGTCCAGCGCGGCCTCGCGCAGGGTCTTCATGCCCTCGTCGCGGGCGGCCTGACGGATTTCCGAGGAGGGTCGCTTGTCGAGAATCAGTTCGCGAATCCGGTCGGAAAGGGCAAGGAGTTCGCCGATGGCCGTGCGGCCGCGGAACCCGGTCTGGTTGCAATGCTGGCAGCCGGTGCCTTCATAGAAAACAACGCTTGCCCATTTGACCGGATCGATCCCGCTTTCTTCGAACAATTCGCGGGGGATTTGCACGGGCCGCTTGCACTCTTCGCAAGTCATGCGAAGCAGGCGCTGCGCCAGAATGCAGTTGAGCGCGGAAACGAAGTTGTAGGGTTCCACGCCCATGTTCAGGAAGCGCCCCAGCACGTCCACTACGTTGTTGGCGTGGACCGTGGTAAACACCAGGTGGCCGGTCAGTGCCGACTGGATGGCGATCTGCGCGGTCTCATTGTCGCGGATTTCGCCCACCATGATTTTGTCAGGATCATGCCGCAGGATCGACCGCAATCCCCGCGCAAAAGTCAGCCCCTTCTTTTCATTGACGGGAATCTGCGTGATGCCACGGATCTGGTATTCCACCGGGTCTTCAATGGTAATGATCTTGTCTTCATCGCTCTTGATTTCCGACAGCGCCGCGTAGAGCGTGGTGGTCTTGCCGCTTCCCGTCGGCCCGGTTACCAGCACCATGCCGTAGGGTTCACGGATAAAGCGCCGCATGCGCTTAATTTCCCGGTCGGAAAAGCCCAGGATGTCGAGCCGAAGCTGGCGGAATTTTTCGTGAAGCGATTCCTTATCGAGAATACGCAATACGGCGTCTTCACCATGGATGGAGGGCATGATGGAAACGCGGAAGTCAATGGGGCGCCCGCGGTAGCTGACCCTGAAGCGGCCGTCCTGCGGGACGCGCCGCTCGGCAATGTCCAGGTCGGCCATCACCTTGATGCGGCTGATTACGTTCGACTGGTATTCGTAAGAAAGCGGATTCATCGCCTGCTGCAGGGCGCCGTCGATGCGGTACTTGACCACCATCGAGTTGTCACGGCTTTCAAGGTGAATGTCGCTGGCGCGCCGCTCCAGTCCCGCGAACACAATGGAATCCACCAGGCGGATCACGGGGCTCACGTCGCGCTCGCCCACCAGTTGTTCGAGCGAAAGGTTCTCGTCGCCGTGGCCGTTCTCTTCTTCGCGGATGACGTCCAGGCGGAACTCGACGGTGGCCTCGTCCAGCACGCGTTGCGAGGGATCGGTTTTGCTCAGGAATTCCTTCACCTGGCTGGGCGCCGCGACCTTGACAACAAGCTGGCGGTCCAGTCGCATGCTCAGTTCATCCAGGCGGGCCAAGTTTGAAGGATCGCCCACCGCAATGGAGAGTTCACCGTCATGCCCTTCGAGCGGGAGAAACTGGTAGTCCAGCATCAGATCCAGAGGGATAGACCGCAGAATGTCCGGGTCAGGGCGCATGTCGCGGAGATCGACAAACTCGTAGCAGTAACGCTCCGCGGCGCGGCGCGCCGTCGCCAGTTCCTGTTCGGGATCAGCCAGCATTCCCGGAAGCGTGGTTTCGTTCATCAGTGCACCTGCGCTGCCAGTGAAAATAGCGGCAAGTAAAATGCCACCAGCACAAAAGCGACCACAATCGCGATGGAAGCGATCATAATGGGATCCACCATCGCCACCAGCGTTGAAAGGTCAATGTTCACATCCTCTTCAAAAAATTCAGCGACAGACTCCAGCATACTCGGGAGCGCGCCCGTCGTTTCACCCACCTCGATCATGTCGAGCGCCATGGGAGGAAAGAAGCCGCTCATGCGCAGGCTTTCGCTCAGGGGGCGCCCGCCCATCACTTCTACTCTAGCCTGCTCCAGGCCACGAGCGAGCAAAGGGCTCGAAACCGATGCCGCCGAACTCTGCAGGGCGGCGACAATCGGAAGCCCGCCCTGGAGCAGCGTTGAAAGCGTCCGCACAAACTCCGCCACGGAAAATTTCTGGAGCAGCCTTCCTGCAACCGGTAGCTGGAACTTGATCTTGTCCCACTGGATGCGCGCCGCCTGCGACTTGCCCGCCGCCCGCAGCCCCATAACCAGGAGGACAAAACCCAGCAGCACAAAAACACCCATCCGCTTGATCGCCAGCCCCAGGCTGATCACAAACACGGTCAGCGGCGGCATGGGGACTTGCAATTCGTTATATAGCTGCGAAAACCTGGGAATGATGAAAGTGTCAATCAGAACGATCAGCCCGGCAAGAAAAACCAGAAGAAACGCCGGATAGATCAGCGCCGAAAGAAACTTCTTACGGAACGACCGCGCGGTCTTCTGATAGGTGACGTATTGCGTCAGGACCTTATCCAGCGTGCCGCTGCGCTCTCCGGCCCGAAGCGTGGAGCAATAAATCTTGGGAAACTTGCCGATGGCGTCAAAGGCTTCCGAGAGCAGTGCCCCGCCGCGGACACGCTCCTTGACATCCTCGACCGCCGCGCGGAGGGACTCGCTGCGGCTCTGGCGGGCCAGCATTTCCAGTGACTTCTGCAGGGGCAGCCCCGATTTGGAAAGCGTCACGAACTGCTGATTAAAGATCAGCAGGTCGTCTTCCTTGATCTTGCTGCTGCGGGGAGGGCCAATTCGCATGGAAAGGATGCTCTTGGGCTTGACCGAAAAGACAAAGTATCCCTGCGAAGCGAGGCGCGCGCGCAGTTCCCCCTCCGAAGACGCCTCATGCGTCTGGTTGAGGACCTGACCGGCTTCTGTCCCAAGCCTGCAAACGTACTCACCCATGCATATTTACCAACTGCTGTAAAGAGTTCCCTCCAGTGACTCTGCATTGGAACCGCTGTGAACGTCCACCACTCCCGGAACGGTCTCTTCCGGACTCAAAGGAACTTCTTCAATATCAACCTGCCAAGTCTGGTTGGAGCCGGTGAAAGGATCCACCGGCAACCCTCCGCGCAAATAGCCCGCCTGCACCAGGTCATCCAGCGACGACGGTGGCTGCTTCTTGTCCAACGTGTATTGGTCAATCAGCTTTCGCATGGTGAACAGATCGTCTTTCAGCACCGTTTCGCGGGCCCGGATGATGGCCACACGATAGCTGGGAGCCGCCATCGCCGCAAGAATCAGGATCAGTGTAAGCACCACCATTAATTCCAGCAGCGTAAAGCCGCTCTTCACCACGGACCTGTCGCCAGTGCCATCAACACCCGGATTGTTCAATCTACCAATCCGCATAAGGGACCCCATTCAAACCTACTCCCGTACTCTTCGAGTAAACGTCAAAAACGTCCTGGCCACCCCAGCTTTGCGAGTCGGGATCATCCTGCATCGACCGCATTCCCCAATCGGTGTTGCCCATCATTGGATCAACGGGAATCTTCCGAAGGAATTTGTACCGGTCCTTGCTGCCCTTTAAGGGAACGCCCTTGACCAGCGTCTCCAGCGTGGGCGGGTAACCATAAGTATCCATCTCCGTGGGAATCATACCCCGGTCCGCAAAGTCCTTATAGCGGTCGATGGCGTTCCGCATGGTGCGGAGGTCCTCTCTCAATTCCTGTTCCTTCTCCCGCCGAACCACGACGGCGGCGACGGGAAGAGCAACCGTGGTGAGCAACATCATGATCGTCATGGCTGCGATCATTTCCACCAGCGTAAAGCCCGCACCGGCGCTTCGCGTCTTTGCCCGATTTTTAAAAAGCCCACTCATTAACGTTGCGGCAGCCTTCCCGGAGAAGGAGGCGCAGGTTCGGGAGCCGCAGGAGGGACAGGTTCAGCAAGTGCCGAAGGGGTGGGGGCTGAGGTTTTTCCAACGGGTTCCGCCAGCGTCTGCGTCGCTGCTGTTTCCACGGACGATCCGGGCAAGCGGATGACACGCGGAGTCAGCATAATCAGCACATCCGTTTGTACTTTTTCGTGTTTAGTATCGCTGAATAAATATTTCAGACCGGGAATACTTGCAAGCCCGGGTATGCCCGAAACTGTGGAGGTGTCCGTAGTCTGGAGTAAACCGCCCAGCACACTGGTTTCTCCTTCTTCCAACCGAATGTCGTGCTCAATTTGCCGCTGGCCGAACGTCGGCTCATTCACCCCGGCGATGCTGACCGACGGCTGCACCGATGAAATCTCAATCTTTGCGTGGATCGCGATTTCTCCATCGGGCAGCAGATGCGGCGTCAGGTCCACGTTGACTCCAACGTCTTGAAACTGAAATTGCGTATTTGTGACCAGTCCATACCCCGAGCCTGTTTGGCTCGTCATGCCGGTCGCAGCCGTCGGCAAGCCAAAACTGCCGGTGGCGTAGGGTACGCGACTTCCGATTCGCAGCGTGGCGGTATCCCCATCGGTTACACGAACTTCCGGGTTCTGCATGATGTGCGTGGTGGAGTCGTTCAGGATGGCATTCGCAATCGCGCTGGGTAGAACCAGACCATAAGAATTGACCCCAAAGTGCCCGCCCAAAGTGGACTGGCTTAGGGGATTATAAATGGCGCCTCCCTGAAGTCCGTAAGCAACAGACCCTGATGAAGAAACGGTCGCCGGCGTCAGTCCCAATTCCCGCACACGGTCTGCATCCGCTTCCAAAACAGTTACGTCGATCATGATCTCGGCCTTGCCGCGGTCAAGGTCGTGGATCAAGGCGACAGCCTGCTTCACCTTTTCGGGTGTGTCCCGAATGATAATGGCGTTCGCGCTTGGATTGTCAATGATTTTCTGGATAGCCAGAATCTGCTTAAGGGCAGTCGTGATAGCCGTACGGTCAGCGGGTTTGAGAGAATTGTCCAGATAGACCGTTCTTGTCACCTCCGTCTGATAATCCCGCCGGTTGGAAGGATTGTCAGGAACAACCAGGATGGTGTTTGAAGTAACCACTTTCCAGAAAGTATGGGTCTGCAACGATAGGATGTGCAGCGCATTCTCAATCGTCACATTATTCAAGTCCAATGAAACCGGCTGGGCCTGGAAATCAGACGTGAAGGCCACATTCAATCCCGCAAGTTTGCAGAGCGTCTCATAAACCCGCTTGCTGTCCGCGCTGATACGGAAATGAGTTAGCGGTTCCTTCGGAAAAGGTTTCAGTTCGGGTGTCGCGGACACGGGCTGGCGTTCGCTGGCTTTGATGGCCGCTTTCAGACCTTTCTCGCGCTGCTCCTTCACAGCCACTTCCTGGGACAGTAAACGGTCCCGTTCCTGTATCGCAGCCTGATTGCTGGGGTCTATGCTGACGGCCTTCTCAAACTCTCCGAGGGCTTCCGAAACCCGCTGCTGCTTCAGGAGTCTCTTTCCCTGATCCAGGTGGAACTGGGAAGCTTCCATTCGCGCGTGCGACTTCATGAGCTGATATTCGGCGTTCGCCGGTTCTGACTGTGCGGCCTTCTCGTAGTTGATCAGCGCCGTGTCCCAGTCTTTCCGCAACTCCGCCTTGCGGCCGTTCCGGAAATAAACGTTGCCGGGAGCACAGGCTGTGCAGGCAAGCAATGCCGCAAGTGCAATCCCTCCTGCAACGCGCCGTATCATAATCGCCACTTCCCTACAAAACACATAGACTTTTATAGACTCCATTATCGGCGAAGACGTTGCCCGAAAGCAAGGGAACATATGGGTTGCGGTACCCTCAAAGTAGCCTATCGCGGGAATTAACTAAGTAGGAAACTGATTGTGGTAGAATGCACCTTGGAGTTCACAGATACGACAAGGAGGAAGAATATGAGCAAGTTATTGCGCTGTAGCGACTTGGGAACCGGTTGCCCCAAAGAAATCCGTGCCGAAACCGAGAAAGAATTAATGAAAATGGCCGCGGAGCACGCGGGAAAGGACCATGGAATCAGCGTCGCCAGCATTCCTCCCGCAATGCTTCAGATGGTCAAGGCCGCCATCAAGGACGAATAGCAACACGCCCTGACCCCATTTGTGCGGCCTTGCGGGAATGGCCAGTCGCCTAATCTCCGGCCTTAAGGCGCCCGGGCAGCCGTCGCGGCCAGGGAAAGTGCCCCGTTTCCCAGCGCACAATGGAAATGCCGCCGAAATGGAAAGCCCCTGCCGGTTTCCCGGCAGGGGCTGGGTTTCATTCGCCCGGCTGCGGAGTTTTATTTCCGCAACAGCGCCAAACCATTACTGGCCCGCAGCTTCCGTGGTCTTCTGCTTCTTCTGCTTCTTCTGCTTCTTGGACTTCTTTGTCGCCTTTTTCTCTTTCTTTTCAGTGTGCTTCTTCGCGTGTTTCTTGGCAGGAGCTGATTGAGCGGCGCCTTCGGCCTGGGTTCCGTGAGCAAAGACCGGCATCGATAGGGTTACCGCAACCATCATAGTTGCCAACAGTGTCAAAAGCTTTTTCATACTTGAAGGTTCCTCCTTACAGAGTAGGGTCGTACAGTGGCATGAGAAAGCACGAGTGATGCCAAACGGGGCTTCGACTGATGCCCTCCGTAGCACGAGGATTCAAAAGGAGCTCTCCACGCTCGACAAACTGTCCCCCTCGGGCTGCCTCCGCGCCGCGTGTAACGGTATACGCGTTGGTGCACCGCTTGCACCAACCCGTGCAATCGCCCCGCCTTAAAGCGTTAAAGCGCGCTGCGCCGGGCAACCTGCGCGCGCCGTACTATTACGGCTTTCACCCTTTCCTCAGCCCGTCATGATTTTTGTTACAATCATCACAGCCATGCCTGTCCCATGGGAAAAACGAAGCCGCCCGATCTCCCGTGCCTTCCGGCCTGAAAAGCGCCTGAAGCTGGTGATCTTCTTTGTCACCTCCGTCTGCAATGCCAAGTGCCGCACCTGCTTCTATTGGGAGGAACTCAACCAGCGTGGCGACCTGACGTGGGAAGAAATCCAGAAGCTTTCTGCAACCATGCCGTCCTTCACGGACTTCTGGCTTTCAGGCGGCGAGCCCATGCTCCGGCGCGAACTCGCCGACATCCTGCACCTGTTCTATGCAAACAACGGAATCCGCTGGGTGAACCTGCCCACCAACGGATTGCTGCCGGAACGAACGGCCCATCAGGTGGCAAAGATCTGCACCGACAATCCAAAACTGCAGCTCGACCTCAACGTGGCCATGGACGGACTATACGAAGTGCAGGATTCCATCCGCTCTGTCCCGGGGAATTTTGAGAAAACGCTGAAAACCCTTGAAGCTCTCCAGCCCTGCCGTGAAAGGTTCCCGAACCTGAGGGTGAACGTCAACACCGTGATCTGCGCCGAAAACTTTGACAGCATTCGGGAAATTTCTGCATTTGTCCGGCAGAACTGCCGGGTGGACGGCCACTACTTCAACATCATCCGGGGCACCGCCAAAGACCCATCGCTCAAGCGGATCCCGACCGAACGTCTTCCGGCGCTCTACGATGAAATCCGAAAAATCTACGCCCACTATGCGCGCATTGCCACGCGGCACTCCGGAGGAGTGGCCCACCGGATCGGCCGGGCCTACTACGAGGGTGTGCTGGCCTTCCACAACAAGGTGCAGCTTGCAAACATGGAATCGCCACATCCCTGGCCCATGCCCTGCACCGCAGGCGAAACTTCCATCGTCATCGACTACAACGGCGGCGTGCGTGCCTGCGAACTGCGCGGCGGTCTGGGCAGCCTGCGGGATTTTGACTGCGACTTTCAGAAATTCTGGCAATCCGAAGCACGGCGGAACGAGCCCGCATCCATCGTCCAAGACCAGTGCTGGTGCACGCACGTCTGCTTTATCCACGACAGCATGCGCCACTCACCCAAAGCGCTGCTTTACGACGTTCCTCTCAGCTATCTGCAATCAAAACTCTCCCGGATTTCAAACGGCCACAAGCCGGGCCACGACCGATGAATCCCCAAGCCACTGCTGGCGGACCCTCCTGACCATGCTACAATCCGGCCATCGATGAATGGAGAGCTAACACCCGTTTCCGTCACGGAGTCGCCGCGCGCGCTGCCGTCCGCCATGCACCTGCGCTATTTCTGGCTTCTAAGGTCCAACCACAATTTCCGCCGGCTGTGGCTGGCACAACTGGTCAGCGAGATGGGCGACTGGTTTTACAGTCTGGCAATTTATGACCTGTTGCTGGCAACGACTCACCGTAGCTCAGCGGTGGGATGGGCTATCATCATTCAAACGCTTCCGTGGTTTTTCATGACGCCGTTTGCAGGTTACGTCACGGACCGCTTTCCGCGCCGGGCGCTGATGATTGCCGCCGACATATTCCGCGGCTTCATTGTGCTGGGCATGCTTCTGTCGTTGGTATCCACGAACACGCGGCTGATCTATCTGCTGCTTGGCGCAGAAGTGATCTTCTCTTCTCTGTTTGAACCGGCTCGCAGCGCGCTGCTTCCCAACGTTGTGAGTAAAGATGAAATCCTTCCCGCCAATGCCCTCTCATCTTCGACGTGGGCGTTTGCATTGGCCATCGGCGCGGCGCTCGGCGGAGCGGTGACGGCGCTGATGGGGCGCGACTTCGCGTTTGCTATTGATTCGCTTTCGTTTTTCGTCTCGGCGGCTCTCATCCTTCGCATCCGCATCCACGAACCACACGCGGCGCCCATGCGCAAGCTCACGGAGAGCGTGTCCGAAGCAGCGGACAGCGTGCTCGAGGGCGTGGCTTATCTTCGTGAAAACAGAAAAACATTGACTCTCGTTCTGGCCAAGGCCGGTGTGGGATTTCTGGGTGGCTCACTGTTGCTGCTGGTGATTTTTGGGGAACGCATCTTTCCCGTTGAGGGTCACGGCGCTCTGGCAGTCGGCCTCCTCTACGCGGCGCGGGGCGTGGGGTCCGGGATCGGGCCGCTGATCGGCGACCGATTGACCGGCGGCTTTCAAGACAGGATGTGGCGAAGCATCGGGATCAGCTTCTTCCTGACGGCTGCGGCCTACGTCGCTTTCAGTTGCTCGCCCACGCTGCCACTGGCGCTGCTGTTCCTTTTGTTCGCAAGCATGGGCACCAGCAACATCTGGGTGATGTCCACTTCGCTGCTTCAAATCAACACTTCGGACCGCATTCGGGGCCGCGTCTTCTCGGTTGATTTCGGCGTCTTGATGCTGATGATCGCCATCTCCAACTACCTGATGGGGCTGGGCCTCGATACCTGGGGATTTTCGGCGCGTGAGCTTGCGGCCGGGCTGGGATTGGTTATGATTGTTCCAGGGGTCCTTTGGATGGTGGCGCTCCGGCGCTGGAGTGGCCGGGCCGACTGAACACCCTTCCCGATACGCGGCGTCACAGGGATTGCAGGATGCTGAACCATCGCTTTGTTGCAGACCGCATGATCGGGCGCCTGGCGCGGATGCTGCGCCTGCTGGGATACGACACTCTTTACCAGCCCGAGCTGAAGCCGGCGGATCTCGCGGAACTCGCCCTTCGCGATGACCGCACGATCCTGACGCGCGGCGACACCAGCAAGCGATTTCCAGGCGCGGACAAAATCTTCAGCGTCAGGAGCGAACTCCCCACCGAGCAGTTGCTCGAAGTTATCGCGGAATTTTCTCTTGATCCGAAATCCGGCCTGTGGACCCGCTGCACGGTCTGCAACGGCAACATCGCATCGGTGGCAAAGGAACAGATCAAAGACCTCGTCAAACCCAAGGTGTACGAGATTTACCCGGAGTTCTACCGCTGTGCGGGCTGCGGGCGCGTCTACTGGCGCGGCTCACACGTGGAGAAAATTCTGCAGAACCTCTCGATCGTTCTGGGACGGGAGTTGTGATCCTGCGCCGCCGTCGCGCACATACCGCGCACAGCTCGTATCTTGTCTGCTGTTATCGCCGGACAGCCACGATGACGCCCGTGGCCCAATAGAGCGGGGCAATTGCGAACCGGCCGTCGCCGGCAAGGTGTTCGATCAGGACAGGTACTTTTTCCGCGTGGCCTTCCGGCCACTTCACCTGAGGGATAAGGTCGTCAACAATATAAAATCCGCCATGCTTCACAATCCTGAGGCAATCCTCCATCCCCTCGTACTTGCCGGGCATGGCGTCAGCAAAAACAAAATCGTAGCTCGCCTCCGGTTGGCGCTTCAAAAACTGGTGGCCGTCTTCAAGCACGAGCGTCAGGCGGGTGTCATGGCCCAGGAACTCGCGCGCAACATGCTGATGTGCGGAGCTGATATCAACGCTGGTCAAGGTTGCGTGGGCGTCCATTCCAGACAGGATCCATGCGGTTGCGACGCCTGTGCCCGTGCCCAGCTCCAGCAGCCGGCCGCCGGGTTTTGAGGCCGCAAGCGCGCGCAGCAACGCTCCCGTGCGGGTCTCGGAAGCCAGGTCAAATCCCATGGCGCGCGTCCGCGCTTCGATTGCCGCCAGGGCCGCGGGCGGATGGACCAAGTCGGGATCTCTCAATCCTTTGATTGCTAATTTCATCATGCCCATTGTAAACAGGGCGAATCGAAACTGCAAAGCCGTGGCTCTCCAGTCGTGCGCGAGACTGCTTGCAATCATCGCGGTATGATAGTAATTAATGGCAGTGCCCGAACCTCCCATCATCCCCGTGGCAAGCGAGCCGCTCTCGGCAGTCCGCGTGTTTGCGGACCAGGCATTTTCCCGCGCGGCCGGAGCTCCATTGGTTCCCGGTAACAGCGTTCGGCTGCTGCGCAACGCGGAAGAGAATTACCCCGCCTGGAAAGACGCCATCCGTCAGGCCCGCCGCACCGTTCATTTTGAAAGCTACATCATTCACGATGACGACATCGGCCGCGAATTCGCCACGCTCCTGGCCGAAAAGGCGCGCGAGGGCGTTCATGTGCGGGTGCTCTATGACTGGATGGGAGCGATTGCCCGCAGCGGGTGGACCTTCTGGCGGCTGCTGCGCCGCGCGGGCGTGGAAGTGCGGTGCTTTAATCCGCCGCGTGTAGACAGCGCATTTGGCTGGCTCAGCCGCGACCACCGCAAGACGATCGTTGTGGACAACCAGGTCGCGTTCGTCACCGGGCTTTGCGTGGGACAGCACTGGGCGGGCGATCCCAAGCGCCGGATTGCCCCCTGGCGCGACACCGGGATTGCCCTTGAAGGGCCCGCCGTGCCCCAGGTTGAGGCAGCGTTTGCCTCCATCTGGGCGGCGTGCGGCCCCGCGATACCGGGAGGTGATCTTTTAGCCGTGGGTGCTGCTCCGCCAGCGGCGGGCGACGTCAGCCTTCGGATCATCGCTACGCAGCCCGGCGTGGCTTCAACGTACCGTCTGGACCAGTTGATTGCCGCCGTGGCCCGCGAATCCATCTGGCTGACCGATGCTTATTTTGTGGGAACGTCGTCGTATATCCAGGCGCTTTGCGCGGCGGCGGCCGACGGAGTGGATGTTCGCCTGCTGCTTCCGCGAGCGGGCGACGTACCGTTTATCCGAGCCATTTCGCGGGCCGGCTACCGCACGCTGATTGAGGCCGGCGTGCGCGTCTTTGAGTGGAACGGCCCTATGCTCCACGCTAAGACCGCGGTTGCGGACGCGCGCTGGGCGCGCGTGGGCTCGACCAACCTGAACATTGCAAGCTGGGTCAGCAACTGGGAACTCGACGTGATTGCCGAAGACGAGGGCTTTGCCTCGGAAATGCAGTCCATGTATCTGGACGACCTGAGCCACTCAACAGAGATTGTTCTGACGCCCAAACGCCGCGCCAGGCCCATTGTGCCGCGCCGCATGCGCGCGCGGCCTCGCGGCGCCGCTCGCGGCAGCGCCAACTGGGCGGCGAAAGGAGTGCTAAGGGTCGGCAAGGTGGTGGGCGCCGCCGTCACCAGCAGCCGCGTGCTGGGCCCGGCAGAGGCTTCACTGATGTTTTCAGCCGGTCTGACGCTGGCGGGGTTTGTTGCGGCGGCCATTCTGTTGCCCAGGCTTGTTGCCGGATTTCTGGCCGTTGTGGGCGCCTGGGTGGCCCTGACCCTTTTTGTGCAGGCCTGGCGGCTGCGTTTTCCGCGTAAGAAGCCCATGGAGAATTCCGAAAGCGCCGAAGGCAAACCGCCCGCGCCGCCGGAATCACCGTGAAGGCCCGGGCTAATTTCTCTGGCGCCGCTCGATCGATCGGCGCCGGTTCTGCATCTAAAATAGGTATAGCCCCGAAGGCCCCAGCCGGTGGGGCGACCTGCTTATGACGGAGCACACAGGAAGAACCCACACTCTGCGCGTTGCCACTTACAACATTCACAAGTGCCGCGGAATTGACCAGCGCGTGCGCCCGGAAAGGATCGCCCACGTGCTGCGGGAGATGGATGCGGACATCGTGGCGCTGCAGGAGGTGGTGGGGCGGGGGCCGCATTCGCATGAGGACCAGGCCCGCTATGTGGCGGAGACACTGGGTTATCACCCGGCTTTCGGCGAGAACCGACGGCACAACGGCGCGGCTTACGGCAACCTGCTGCTGTCTCGTTTCCCGATTGCAGGCTTCTGGAATTACGACATTACGGCGCGCGGGCGCGAGCCGCGAGGCGTGCTGCGGGCCGACGTGCGCCTTGCCGGTGGGCACATCCTGCACCTTTTCAACGTGCATCTCGGCACGGCCTTCCTCGAACGGCGCGAGCAGGCCCGCCACATGATCGGCACGCGCATTCTGCGCAACGACGAACTGGCCGGAACGCGGATTGTGCTGGGCGACTTTAACGAATGGGTCCCCGGCGACGCCACCCGGTTGCTCTCCGCCCACTTCGGCGTCCGCACCCTTGGTTCACTTGCGACGCGCCTCCGGACCTATCCCTGCGTGCTGCCGATGCTTCGGCTCGACCATATTTACTTTGACAAAAACCTCAAGCTCCACAGCCTCGAGTTGCACCGCAGTCGCCGGGCGCTCGTCGCTTCTGACCATTTGCCGGTGCTGGCAGAATTCAGCCTGCAACCTCAAGGCGAACACGCCTCTCGCCGCATGGCCTCTCACGCAAGCTCGCCCCATGGGCCCCGGAAAGGCCTTGAAATCTCGAGTCCATTACACGTTCCGGAACGCTTCCTCTAATTTCGATACCCTTGAATATCCAGGTTCGTAAGCCCTTTGGCACGGGCCCACTCTACCGCTTCGCTGTATTCGGAGCGAGTAATCCGGGGCGTTAACTGAAGATACTGCGACGCCATAAAGGCGGGCATGTATTGAGACATGAGGTTCAGATAAGTCTCTTTGGCAAGGTTCTGCGCGATCAACTCCACAACGGCCTTTGTGCCGCTCACGCCGTTCGGCATGACGAGATGCCGGACCATCAGTCCCCGGTACATCAGGTCGTCCGGCGCCGGATGCGCAACTCCCACCTGCTGGTGCATCTCAAGCAGGGCGGCTTTCGCAGTCTCGGGGTAAGTATCGGCGCCCGAGGAGTATTGGGCGGCCATCCTGCCGTCTGAATACTTGAGGTCGGGCAGCCGGTTCGCTCCGCACCGCCGTGGGCAAAGTTCGCACCGTTTCATCACGTCCCACAGCTCCTGCGCTCGCTTTTTCAATTCGTCGCGCCTGTGCAAAGTGAGATAGCCTGGCTGGAACCCGGGATTGATATCCGCTTCATTCCCGCCGCGAGGTCGACTGGTTATTGGCATTTCATGGCGAATCGAGCCGGCTGGCCGTTGGCTACTATCGGAGCACAGGCAGGAGTCAAAGCCTAGCCTTGACGCCGCCAAAGGCGAATCGAGGTTGACGGGTTCCGTCCTTGACAAAGCACACACCTGGGATTGCCTCCGGGCCATTTGGCAGGGAAGTGCAGGAAGGAGGCGCATTGCCCAATATTATTCTAGGCTGCGCGGGCTTCTCTTCCAATCCGGATACGGGCCAAAGAACAGGCCTTGCGAACAACTTTTCAGAACGGCGGAGCAAGAGCCAGCAGACCTTCGGCGAGCGCGCGGCCGATGTTCGTGATGAGATCCAGCTTCCCATTCACCGCATAGAGATGGGGCGTGAGAGTCCAGAGTTCCCGCTCAATTCGGCGCGGCGCCACGCTGCCGCCGCCGCGGCGATGTTCGAGTTCCGCTACCAGCATGGGCACGACCTTATCGCTGAGCCGCAGGGCGGTATCCACCACAAAAAGCGTTATGTCCGGCCGGACCCGTTGCACTCTGTCAAAGAAAGCTGCAATCTCCCGGTCCTCAAGGTTCTTGGGAGGAGACGACTTCAGCTCGAGGTAGGCCAGCTTGCCTTCCGCAGCGGCGATCACATCAAGGTCGCCACCTACTCCCCGGGCGTGGAACCGCACTCCCGCCGCCACATCAAATCCGAACCTTCGGCCCAGTTCGCGTGCTACGTACCATTCAAGCGTTCCGCCAAAGCTCTTGGCGGTGCGGAGCAACCGGTAGCGGTCCGGCGAAGGTTTTCCGGCGAGCCCTAGTTTAACCAGCGATTCCGCGTATGCCCTCGACTGGCTCTTCTTCAGGTATTGCGTGACTTCTTCCGGAGTAAACCCTTCCGGGTGCTGAATGGCTCCGCGCAGAAAGAGGCGGAAAGCATAGTGGCCAAGCAGTCCAGCAAGCTGATCGAGCTTCTCCTCATCGAGGTTTTCAGGAAAAGGTAAGTCGAGCCGGGCTTTGCTCGGGCGCAGTCCACGCCGGGCCAGCATGGCCATGGCTTCGCCCATGGGAAGAATGGCTTTCTGATACCTCAGCGGACGCGCGGCGGCCGCATCGATCTCCATTTCACGGACTGTGGGACCTTTCTTCATGCTCCGTTCCTAAGGTGAGGTTCATTCAGCCTGGCCTTGAGCCAGCTTGCGAATCGGATACCAGATCGGGCGCACTTCCCGAATGAAGATCTCCGCGGTCTTAGGACCGATATGCTTGATTTCCTGCAATCTCGCGGAGAGTTCCCGGGTCGTCTTTGCAATTGCCAGCAGATTCGTAAGCGTTCCGTATCGCTGTTTCAGCTCTTCCGAAACGTGCAGAAGTTTTGTTGCCGTGGAGAAATCAAAGCGGACGTAGTGCGCGTCATCCAGCAGACGCACCAGTTTGTCCCAGCCGGCACGGAGGATCGCATCCGGACTCACCAGCCCCGCCGCAGCCAGCGCCATGTAAGCGCGCTCCGCAACCTGCCGCTGAATAGGCTTGCCAAACAGCAGGCATGCAAGGAACCACTTGAACAGTTCGGCTTCCTCTTTCGGCGGCAGGCAAATGCCCAGGTCTTCAGCGATATGTGGTTGCTCTGGGTGCATCCGAGACCTGCGCTATGACACAGTCTGATGTCCTTCTTAATCCCATCATAAACTTGCCCGGAAGCTTGTTCCAGCTTATCCTCCGACGATGCCGAATTCGAAATCCCGGCTTCGCGTGAGCCGGGCATCTGCAAAATCTGTATAAATTCACTTCCCTTTTTTCCTGACCCGCGCTATTTTCTCTGGACGTAGTCCGATTCCTTTTCTGATATCGAGATGGCCGAGCGGAGTCGGCCGAGTGGAACAGAACTCCGGGACCTTGCTTTCAGAGCAAGGCCGGTTCCTGCACCGGGAGATGTCCACAACATCCTGTGGAGGTCGCAAATGGGTAACCCTGCAAGCGAGCAAACCTTTTTTGAAAAGCGCGTGGCGTCCATCGACGCTTTGCGCGGGTTCGACATGTTCTGGATCACGGGCGGCGAGGAAATCATCCACGCGTTGCACAAGATGAGCCCGGGGCGAACAACCAACCTGCTCAACGTGGAATTTCAGCACGTACCGTGGGCAGGCTTTCATTTCTATGATTTGATTTTTCCACTTTTCCTTTTTGTGGTAGGCGTGGTGCTGCCGTTTTCGCTTTCAAAGCACATGGAAGCGGGCCAGCAGCGCGGCCAGGTTTACCGCCGCGTTTTCCGGCGGCTGGTGGTGCTGTTTGTACTTGGCCTGGTTTATAACGGCCTGCTCAATTTCAACTTTCACGACCTGCGCATTGCCGGAGTTCTGCAGCGCATTGCCATCTGCTACTTCTTTGCGGCGTTGATCGTGCTGAACACTAAGATTCGCGGCCAGATTGCGTTCTTTGCCGGAATCCTGATTGTTTACTGGCTGGCGATGAAACTGATCCCCGTGCCGGGCGCGGGTTCCGGCGTCATCACTCCGGACGGGAACCTGGCCAGCTTTATTGATCGGCACCTGCTGCCGCGTCCCTACTGCTGTTTTCCCCAGGGCGACAACGAAGGGATACTCTCCACCATCCCCGCCATTGCCACCACGCTGTTTGGCGTTCTGGCGGGCCAGTGGCTGCGCACCAAGAACTCTCCCAATCGCAAAACGCTGGGCCTGGTGGCGGCGGGAGTGGCAAGCCTGCTGGTTGGCTACATCTGGAGTTTCAATTTCCCCATCATCAAGAACATCTGGACCAGCACCTTCGTTCTGTTCGCGGGCGGCTGGAGCCTGCTGCTGCTGGCGCTCTTCTACTGGATCATTGATGTGAAGGGCTACAGGCGATGGGCGTTCTTCTTCACTATTATCGGTGTGAACGCCATCACCATCTACCTGGCGGCGCACCTGTTCGACTTCGGGACGATCACCACCATCTTCGTCCACGGCTTCATCAACAAGATGGGCTGGGTCGAGCCGCTCTTCTGGGCCGTCAGCGTCATCATGACCCAATGGCTGTTCCTGTACTTCCTGTACCGGAAGAAGATTTTCCTGAAGGTCTAAGGACTCTCTCGGCTGGCGCAGATGCTCGCCATATAGTATCTGCGCCAACCGCGCACTTTGGTTTACACCAGCGATTCTTTCGCCACGCGCAGCAAGCCCTGCATGGCGCGCTCTGTGGTTTGCTGGTGGGTCATGCCGGGAGCTGTGAACTCACACTCCAGCGACATCGTTCCTGTATAGTGGTCGCGCAGCAGCGCCCGCATCTGGCCAACCAGGTTGATCACGCCTTCGTCGGGAAAAGTTTCGTGGCATTTCTTCAGGCCGGGACCGCACTGCATGCCTTTCAGGTGCAGGTGCCAGATGCGGCTCTTATCGAGCGCGTTGTAGCCGTTCGGGTATGACACCTCGCCGTGCGAGTAGCCATTGCCAACATCCCAGTTGAATCCCACGCTCGAGGCCGGCGTCTTCTTGAGGATCGCGGCCGTCTCGCGACCTGTGGCCCCGTTGCACGACTCTTCGTTTTCAATCACCAGCCGGACGCCTTCCTGACGGGCCACTTCCGCGGCCTTCGTCAGCTCTTCGGAGATTCGCGGATAGAGCTTTTCCGGCTCCGCCACGCGGAAGAACGTGAAGCCACGCACCTTGTCCGTTCCCCACGCGTGGCAACGCTCCGCGGCGCGCCTCAGCAGGTCCATTTGCGTCGAGAATGGATAGGGATTGTCCTCTCTGCTCACGATTTTCGTTCCCGGCAGCGTACACTTGAAGAAGGCCGAATCCACCACCGAACACCTGAACTGATACCGGTCAAGCAACTGCTTCACCCGTTTGATTTCTTCCGGCGTGGCCTCCGTGTTGTATTTGCCCCAGATGGCGCGAATCTCAACCCACGAGAGGCCGTAGCCCTTCATGATCTTCAGGGCCAGCTCCAAGTCCTGCGAAAAACCGTCGCTGATGGCCCCCAGCTTGAAACGGCTGAGCGGCTGCTCGGGCAAAGCCCAGATCTGCGCTCCCTGCGCGCAAAATGCGGCACCCGCCGCCACTATGGAATTCTTCAAAAACGTACGGCGCTTCATGTTGACCACCTCCGGAAAAATCTTGAACGGCCGGACCACAGACTGCCTTTGTGAAAATCAGGAACAGTATAACGCGTGTACCCTGCCCTTCGATGGGAGAAAAGAACCTTGGATGGGCGGAAGAGTCGGGTGCGGCGGACCAACGATGAATTATGAAGTATGAAATGAAGGGCTTCGGGCGCCATGGCCCTATGTGAAAGGCTGAAGCCGCAATTACGAATTACAGGCTACGAATTGCGGCGGTGCGACTTCAGATCTCAGATTTGAGAACAGTACTGTCCCATCATAAGTTGAACAGGCCCAATTGGATGCAGGGACCTGGTTCTTGAATTCGGTCGTTGTACTGCGAGAAAGCCCATGAAATGGGGGTTTTCTCGAAAAGGGTAACGCTGAGAAT